>JAIZWN010000789.1 GCA_020443945.1 Candidatus Thiosymbion ectosymbiont of Robbea hypermnestra
GAGATTTTCATCGCAGACTCTAAAGACCATGTTCGTTTCCCTTTCACCCTTGTCTCTCTTGGTGGCTTGGTGTCTTTGTGTGAGAATTGAGAACGCCCCCTAGTACCCCGATGGCGAGCTTTCATGGGCATTTGTATGGCGGCGCGGCCGTGAGCGCCGCCGCCGGGTTGGGTGTCGATAGCCTGGGATGGGCGCGGCCCGATCAGGTCCTGGCGCTGTTTGTGCTGGGGGTGGCCGGGGGGCTCCTGCCGGATATCGACGCGGACAACTCGACCCCGGTGCGCATTCTCTTTACCCTGCTCGGGGTCGCGGCGGCCTTTCTGGTCAGTCTGTCCCTGGTGGATGGCATTAGCCTCGTCGAGCGGATCCTGCTCTGGGGAGCGGTTTTTCTCCTGGTGCGTTTCGGCCTGTTCGAGGCCTTTGCCCGCTTTACCGTGCATCGGGGGATCTGGCACTCCTGGCTCGCCGGGGCCTTTGTCACCCTGGGAACGGTGGCCGCCGCCTACCGTCTTGCCGGGAGCTCGGCCTGGGAGGCCTGGTTGGCGGGCGGCTTTGTGGCGCTCGGCTATCTGACCCATTTGTGCCTCGACGAGATCGCCAGCGTGGATCTGCGCAACAACCGCGTCAAGCGTTCCTTCGGTACGGCGCTCAAGCCCTTCAGCCTCGACTCGCCCGCCGCGTCCGTGGCTATGTTTCTGGGGGCGCTCGCCTGCTTTTATCTGACCCCGACCGCCGCCCCGGTTATCGCGGCCGTAAAAGGGTTGCACCTGGACTGGTTGTCTTTCTCCCTGCCGCATCCGCTCGGGTAGCCATTTTTGACGGGCGAACTACGCCTTGCGCCTCCAATCAGGAACCCCAGCCCGGAAGGGGCTTTGGGGGATGATCGGAGCCCTGGATCAGTGGACAGGCAGGCTTCATAATGGGCGGCATATTCTGAAACGAGGCCCCAGGAACCTGAATTCAGGGGATTTGTCCATTATGGCGCTGCAACCCGTGATCCTCTCCGGTGGCTCTGGAACCCGGCTCTGGCCCCTGTCACGGGAGGCGTATCCCAAGCAGTTTCTCCCCCTGAGCGGCGGCGAGCGCACGATGTTCCAGGAGACCGTCGAACGGCTCGCGGGAACCGCGGCGGAAGAGCCCCGCCGGACCATCGGTTTGCTCGATCCTATCGTCGTCTGTAACGAGAGCCATCGCTTCCTGGTCGCCGAGCAGCTCCGCCTGTTGGGTCGCCGACCGGCCGCCATTATCCTCGAGCCCGAGGAGCGCAACACGGCCCCGGCCCTCGATCTGGCGGCCCTGGCGGTGACCGGCGACGGCCGGGACCCGGTGTTGCTGGCGATGCCCGCCGACCATGTGATCCGCGACGGGCGGGGTTTCCGCCAGGCGGTCGCGGACGGGTATGTCCTGGCCCGACAAGGGGCGGTGGTCACCTTCGGGATTGTCCCCGACGGGCCGGAAACGGGCTATGGCTACATCCGCCGGGGTGATCCCTTTTCGGCCCCGGAGATCGTGGGCGCCGCCCATGTCCTGGATGCCTTTGTCGAGAAACCGGATGCGGCGACCGTCGTCGGCTACCTTGAGAGCGGCGATTATCTGTGGAACAGTGGCATCTTTATGCTCAGGGCCTCGCTCTGGCGACAACTGCTGGCGCGGTTTCGGCCCGATATCGCCGCGGCCAGTGAGACGGCGTACCTCGGGGGCGCGCCGGACGGGGATTTCCGGCGTCTGGACGTGGAGGCCTTTCATGCCTGCCCCGGCGACTCTATCGATTACGCGGTCATGGAGCATCTGACCCGGGAGGGGACGGCGGAAGCGATCTCCACCCTCGTGCTGCCCCTGGATGTGGGCTGGTCGGACGTGGGCGCCTGGTCCACCCTGTGGGCGGTCAGGGCGCAGGACGCCGCCGGCAATGTGCGCGACGGCGATACCTTTGTCCACGACGCGCGCGATAATCTACTGATGGCCCAACACCGCATGGTGGCGGCCGTAGGCGTGAGCGACCTGATCCTGGTGGAGACGCCGGATGCGGTCTTGGTGGCAAGCAAGGAAGCGGCCCAAGACATCAAGACCGTGACCCGATTCCTGCAGCGCGAGCAACGTAGCGAATACCGGCATCACCAGCGCATACACCGACCCTGGGGCAATGTCGACTCTATCGGCTATGGCGAACGCTATCAGGTCAAACGCCTCACGATCACTCCGGGGGAGTCCATATCCCTGCAGATGCACCACCACCGGGCCGAGCATTGGATCGTGGTCTCGGGCACGGCGCGGGTCACCAACGGCGACAAGGTATTTCTGCTCACGGAAAACGAGTCTACTTATATCCCGGTCGGCACCACCCACCGGCTGGAAAATCCGGGGGCCATCCCCCTGGAAATCATCGAGGTCCAGTCCGGAGGCTATCTCGGCGAGGACGACATCGTCCGCTTCGAGGACACCTACAACCGCACGACGGGTGAGACCTGATGGGCTTCGAATGCGGGATCGTCGGCCTGCCGAACGTCGGCAAGTCCACCCTCTTCAATGCCTTGACCGAGGCCGCCATCGCCGCGGAGAACTACCCCTTCTGTACCATCGACCCGAACGTGGGGGTCGTCCCCCTGCCCGATGCGCGGCTCGAGGGTATTGCCCGCATCGTCGAGCCCGCGCGGGTCGTCCCCGCCAGTATGCGGTTTCTGGACATCGCCGGCCTGGTGGCCGGCGCCGCCAGGGGCGAGGGGCTGGGCAACCGCTTCCTGGCCCATATCCGGGAAACGGACGCCATCGCCCATGTGGTGCGCTGCTTCGAAAACGATCAGCTGGTGCATGTGGCGGGCCGGGTAGACCCGGCGCGGGATATCGAGACCATCGATACCGAGCTGGCCCTGGCGGACCTGGAAACGGTGGAAAAGGCCCTGGACCGGGCGGTCCGTCAGGCCAAGATCGGAGACAAAAAGGTCCGCTTCCGCCAAACCCTGCTGGAGCGGCTGCGGGACCACCTGGACGCCGGCCGCCCCGCGCGCACCCTGGAGCGGAACGACGACGAGCGGCGAGAGCTCTATGACCTCTTCCTGCTCACCGCCAAACCCGTCCTCTACATCGCCAATGTGGACGAAGGCGGCTTCGCGGACAATCCCCTGCTGGAGAGGGTACGCGGGATTGCGCGGGACCAGAATGCCGAGCTGGTGGCCGTATGCGCCGCCCTCGAGGCCGAGCTCCTGGCCCTCGAGGCCGAGGAACGCAAGGGCTTCCTCGCCGACCTGGGACTCGCGGAACCGGGCCTGAACCGGGTGGTGCGGGCGGGCTACCGTTTGCTGGGGTTGGAGACCTTCTTCACCGCGGGCCCCAAGGAGGTCCGGGCCTGGACCATCCCCCGGAACACCCGCGCGCCCCAGGCCGCCGGCGTGATCCATACCGACTTCGAGCGCGGATTCATCCGCGCCGAGGTAATCGCCTACGAGGATTTCGTCGCCTGCGCCGGCGAGCAGGGGGCCCGCGAGGCGGGCAAACTGCGCTCGGAGGGCAAGGACTACCTGGTCCGGGACGGGGACGTGATCCATTTTCGGTTCAACGTCTGACCCGAGGGCGCCTTGAATTTTTCACGGCGCCCTTGACGCCCCGTTCCCCCGATCGCTAGTATCTCATCTATCCTGGCTACGTAGCTCAGTCGGTTAGAGCGCGGCACTCATAATGCCGATGTCGGTAGTTCGAATCTACTCGTAGCCACCAACACACAGCATCCCCGGCCGCCCCTGAGCGGCCTTCTTTTTGCCATCGGTTTGTCGTCCGGGGACGAAACCGATTAGCGGGAGTTAAATCCTTGAGTTTTCCAAGCGCGGATCCGAACCGACTGCGCATCCTTGCCGCCCTGCTGGCCATGCCGGAGGACGACGCCCTGGATGCGCTACGGGATATGCTGCCAGCGGCCCCCTGGCTGGAACCCTCCCTGCCGGAGCTGGCACGAATACCCCTGACGCACTGGCAGGCCGAGTACACCCGGCTGTTCATCAGCGCCTATCCCAGGACCCCCTGCCCGCCCTACGAATCCGCTTACCGCCAGGGGATCATGGACGGCCCCCCCACGACCGAGCTGGCGGACCTCTATCGTCGCGCGGGATTGCAGGCCCTGGACCTACCGGCGGACTACCTGGGGACCATGCTCGAATGCGCGGCTTATCTCAAGGAGCAGGGCCTGGACGGCCTGCTCCGGGAGCTGACGGAGGAACACCTCGGCTTATGGCTCCCCCGCTTCGCCCGCGATCTCTGCGACCAGGCCGAGCTCGCGCTCTACCGGGCGCTGGGCGAACAGCTCGGGGCCCTGATCCCGGAACCCCCGGACCATGCCTGACAGCACCTGGCAAACCCTGCCCCCCGAGCTGACGGCGGACGACGCCCTGGCGCGGGCCGTGCTCGAGGCCCACGAGGCCATTCTGCACGGGCAATTGGCCGGGGACCCCATGCTGCGGCTCGATTTGCCCGTGGAGCTCCGGGCCTTGCGTCGGCTCGACACCTGGCGCGTCCTGCTGTTACTGACGCCCTGGATGCTCGCCCGCCTGCTGTTCCCGGACGCACCGCCCGGAGCCGCGGTCCCGCCCGGCTGGTCCGCCCGGGAACGGCGCGACGCGCCCTACCTGGTCCTGGGTCCGGGTCTGAGCTTCGACCTGCTGGGGCAACCCCAACAGGCCCACCTCAACTACCATCCCCGGCTCGGCCACTATCTGCTCCAACCCATCTGCCTGGACATGGGGCCCTATGAGAACGCGGACGCGGTTTTCACGGCATGGAACCAGGTCATCCACATCCGCGACAAAAACATGGAAAAGGCCAAGCGGGATTGCCCCCTGCAGAAAGAAATCTCCCGCCGGGAGCTCTTTCGACGATTCACGGGTCCCGGAGACGGGGCGGACTGAACGGGCCTGGTCCGACAGTACCCAAATACCAATTGATGGTAGTGGTAAATTTTCAAGTAATCAGCTGTCTCCCTGAGTCACGTCGAACATCACAGTAGAGTAGAGGACAGGTTTCCCGTGTCCTTAGATTTGGCCTATCCGTTCCCGC
>JAIZWN010000790.1 GCA_020443945.1 Candidatus Thiosymbion ectosymbiont of Robbea hypermnestra
CAAGAGACAGAACTGTTTTTGTGCAGCGCACCAACTTGACTCATTTGTAAAGATGCAGGTCCCTCAAGGAATCCTAGTTCAGTCCCCTTGGCCTCTGCCGTTCCTGGCACCGACAGATTCCGGTGTCCAGGCCGGAATGATGGCTCGGTGTTTTGGTATGCGCCGGCAGAGCGGGGCGGTCGGGTCGGTTTCGGTGTTTGGGATACTACCCATGCTTGCCGAAGGATTGGATGCTGTCTGCCATATCCACTGCGGCGACGGCGCTTTAGTTTTGGCCCGTCCTGATAGGTTTTGTTTTCAAGGCGCCCTGAGTAAAAGACTCGGAGGCTATACGAATCAGTCGAATCAAACGAATAATCGTTCTATCTCCATCGTTTATCTTCGGGAAGTTGTGCTCACAAGGAGTTCGAACCTTTCCCTTAATGCCTGTTTCGCATAACCTCTTGCCCAATCTTCATCTTTGGTCAGCGACACCATTTCTCTCCGTCAGCCGACCCTCAGTTCTTTACCCAGGGTCCAACCATGATCCTGGAGACCGAGCCTTCCGTCACGGATGTGACGAAATTCACTTGGTGAGACTTCTATAATCATTGATGGGTAATCGACCCCATGGGTAGGGTCGGCAGCAAAGGTAATTGGTTCGATACCTCTTTCGATTGTTCCTTCAACGATTTCCAGCAGCTTGATTGGTTCACTGGGATTCCGCTCGTTGACTGGTTCTAAAAGAAAGATGTGTTTGAGGTTCGGCTCGACCTCGAAATGTCTCCTGGCGAGACGGTCGGCCGTTTCCCATTTGGTTTTTTTCATATTTCGATCTCCTCTCGCCCGTTTGATGCTTACCCCCTGTCGCCCCCTCCCGGCGGGAGAGTGTCGTAAAAGGCGATACCCTCCGCGATGCAGGGAGGAATCGGGAAACCATAATTTTCCGATTCCGAGCCGCAAAAGTCCATGGATGGGCTTTTGCGATGCCCCACCGGGGAAAGGTCCTCGGGATGTCAGGGCACCCGGGTGACGGGGCGCATCTGGGTGTCGCAGGGACCGCCGACGGTGACGGTTTTGAGGTTTCCCCTGCCGCGGCAGTTTTCTCCCCGATCACGGATCCTGCATTGCAGCCCCAGGGGTTCGCCGGCCTCGAGCCAGGGTGGGGTGCGGCGGTAGCGGCCGATGCGGCGGTGGTTACAGCCTTGGGGAATGCCGTAGGGGGAACAATTGGACGGGCCCTTGAGGGAGACCTTGCGGGCGTCTACCTCGAAGCCCGGAAACTTGTCCCGGATGGCGATCCGGTCCTTTTCGGGGGTTTCCTCGAACCGGAATGCCCGGAATTCGTATCCGTTCTCGCCTCGCTTGCCCACCTGGATCCGGGTGTTGGCGATCAGGGCGAAGTGCGCTCCCCGTTTTGCCACCGCGCCCGACATGTATTCGACCCGCTTGTGGCGGGGAAAGCATTTGCCCATGGCCGGGGCATGGTAGTAGTGGCGGAGCTCTTTGATCTCGCTCAGGGAGGCCTGGCGGAAGATGTTCTTGAGATGCCGGTCGTTGCCGTAGAGGATGCGCTCGACGTCTTCCAGGCTTTGTTCGTACATGGCGCGAATCCTGGCGTAGTAGTCGGCGCTTTCGCCCTGGTTGAGGTCCGAGCGCAGGAAGCAGGAGGTGAGACCGGAGATCTGGGTCAGGTATCCGTCCCAGATGTTGTACTGGGATACCTTGGAGGAGACCCCCTGGTAGTCTCCCGGAAACCGGCAGCCTTGTTGTGGCTTGCAGGACCCGGAGCGGGCGCGATTGCGGATGGAGAGGGCGATGATGTTGCGCTCGCAGGCGCCATAGGCGTTGCAGCCGCGGTCGAGGTGGCCTTCGTAGAGGGTCGTGCGCAGGGTGTAATCCAGGTGTTTGGCCCGGGCGATGGTCCGTTGCGGCCAGTGGTCCCGATACTCGGCGATGAAGCGGTTCCAGGCCCGGCTCAGGGCTTGGCGGCGCCCGATCAGCTTGCGGTTTACGGCGGCGCAATGGGGTGAGTTGTGGAAGGTGCGGATGATCTTATCCAGCTCACTGTGGGTTGCCTTGATACGGCCGACCCGACGCGGACGCGGGGATTCGAAGAAGGGCGCCTTGTTCAGCGTGTATAGCCGCCGCACGTTGATGACGTAGCGGATGCGATTGTCGCAGTGGTGATTGGAGACGCGCATCGATTTGCGCTGCGCGACGGTCCGTTCGAACTTGGCGGCGATGGCCGGGGTGGCCGTGCGGGGATCCAAGACGATCCGGAATCCCACGTAGGGTGTGCCCTTGTCGTCGGTCAGGGGGTTGCCGTCGCGGATGACCAGACAGGGGATGAGGGAGGTTCCCTGGGCCAGGGTTCCCGCCGGTGAGGATGGCCCTTGCTCGCGAAACGATTCGATCTCGTAGTAGGGCAGGTCCCGTTTGCCGTTGAATTGATAGAGGGTCATCACCGGGGTAGCCGGGATGCCCGCCGGGGATGGTCCGGCCCAGAAGAGGCCGGTGATCAGCAGCAGGGAGAGAAAAATGGGGTTGTTCATGGTGCGGTTTCGGTGGCCATCGATTGTCCCGCGCCGGTTTCGATGACGCGGAGCTCGATGCCCGCCCTGGGCAGGGCGCGTATCCAGGGCTCGAGCGCCGCCAGCTCCGCCGGCAACCGGGATCGCGCCTCCTTGGCCGCGGCAAGGTCGGCGTGCAGGCTGTGGATCACCGCGTGCCAGGGGCGATTGCGATAGGTCTCGTGGATCAGGTAGACGCGGGCGGGCAGTTCTTTCCGAGCCACGAATTCGTGCAGTGACTCACGATCGAAATAGCCGATGAGCTGGAGGGCGTAGCCTCCCTTGGCAACCAGACGGGATATCTCGCGGCCCGGTGCGCCGGCAGTGGCGGCCTTGGCCGGCGGGGTATCGCCGCCTGCGGTCTCCGCGCCGCCAGCCCCGGCGGTCCTTGTCGGCGGTGGATCGCCCGGATTCCGTGGTAGCGCGCTGTCGGCAGTCCGCGGACCGCGGGACTTCTCGGCTAGGGAGGCGTCGGCAGCGGCGGCCTTGGCCGGGGGGGTATCGCCGCCCGCGGTCTCCGCGCTACGGGTCTCGGCGGCCCTTACCGGCGGTGGATCGCTCGGATTCCGTGGCGGCGCGCTGTCGGCAGTCCGTAGACCACCGGACTTCTCAGCTAGGGAGGCGTTGGCAGCGGCGGCCTTGGCCGGGGGGCTATCGCTGCCTGCGGTCTCCGCGCCGCCAGCCCCAGCGGTCCTCGCCGGCGGCGGATCGCCCATATCCCGCTGTGGTGCCGCCTTGCTGGCAGTTCGCGGACCGCCGGACTTCTCGGCCAGGGAGGCACCGGCAGTGGTGGCCTTGGCCAGGGGGCTATCGCTGCCTGCGGTCTCCGCGCCGCGGGTCCCGGCGGTCCTCGCCGGCGGTGGACCGCCTATATCCCGCTGTGGCTTGCTACCGGCAGCCCGCGGACCGCGGGACTTCTCGGCTAGGGAGGCGTCGGCAGCGGCGGCCTTGGCCGGAGGGGTATCGCTGCCTGAAGTCTCCGCGCCGCTAGCTCCGGCGGTCCTCGCCGGCGGTGGATCGCCCAAGTTCCGCTGTGGCGCCGCCTTGCTGGCAGTCCGCGGACCGCCGGACTTCTCGGCCAGGGAGGCGTCGGCAGCGGCGGCCTTGGCCGGGGGGGTATCGCTGCCTGCGGTCTCCGCGCCGCTAGTCCCGGCGGTCCTCGCCGGCGGTGGACCGCCCAAGTTCCGCTGTGGCTCGCTACCGGCAGCCCGCGGATCATCCGTCCTTTTCCGATCCGGCTTCTCCAATTGGGCCCTGATTTCCGCGACCTGCGCGGCCAACCGGTCGAGTCTTTTCCCGACCTGGGGGTAGACCACTTGTTCCCCGGAGGAGTCCGCGGGTTCCCAGCGCGTCTCGGAGACCTCCTCGGTAATCCCCGGCGGCCCGGACACAAGCTGCCGGTAGAGCAGGAAAAGCGCGCCGGCGAAGAGGATCGAGAACAGCGCCAATCCCCCCAAGAACCGGGTGTGGCGACTCAATCGGCGGTCGGTCTCCTCACGTTGGGTTTGCCAGGCCCGCTGGAATCGGAGCGCGGTTGCCCGCAGATCATCGTCCACATCCCCGATGCGATCCACCAGCATCTTTTCGTAATCGCGGAACTGATCCCAGAGGCGATCGACCTCCCCGGACAGGTCGGCCCGACTCAACGGCCGCTCCTGCGACCCGGCCGTCGCGGAACCTCCGGATTGCTCGGCTGCCTGCCGCTCGCGGGCGTTCAACCGTGCCGCGGCGGAGAGGGGGCCCCCGTTCGGCGCGCGTTGTTCATCGGGCTGCTTCGGATTTTCCATCGTTCGATTGTTCTCGATGAAAAGGGGATTATTCCGGGACATCGGGCGGCGGGCAATCGGGTCCGCACGGACCGCCCGCCCGATCACCGGCGGCAAAACCGCCCCCGCCCTCAGGCTGCCCGACCTTCAAGGTCGCGTAATGCCGGTCGTTCGCATCAGGTCCCCTACGCGGATGCCGCGGGTACGCACGGTGCCGGCATTCAGCTCCAGGACATATCGGTAAGCACCGGAGGGGAGCAGGGCGGCTACTCCCGGTTGGGCGTTCTCTATGATGTCGATAACCCTCTCCCTGCCGTCGATAAAGATCAGATCGAGCGCGAAGCGCATCCGCGCCATGGTGAAGGCGTAGCGGACCGGTCGGGGGAAGATAAAAAGCATACCCCAACCCGCGGCCAGGGATGAGCGTCGACCGAGCCCGCGCGTCCGTTCCGATTCGGTCCTTGCCAGTTCGACAAAGAAGCGCCCGCGGGACCTTGCGCCGGCGCCGAACTCGACGGTAGGGGTCCGGGCGTTGCGCCACCCCAGCACCGCCGGCGGGATGCGACAGACTCCCTTCCGGCAGTGGTAGTACCTCTCGCAATCCCCATCACTCAGACAGGTTCCCCCGATTCCGACGCGGCTTCCATCCGCGGCGGCGACGAGGGACAGGCAAACCCCGAGCAAGAGGCCGATACCTGCCAATGCGGCGAATGGCGCACGGCGGGATCTTCGGATACCCGTCACGGATAAAACACGGACACGCCTACCGGATATACCTGGAGACGGCATAAGGGCAATCCCAGCCGATGCGCTCGAGGATACGCTCGACATACTTTTGAGTCTGCCGAATGGGAGGGATACCCTTATGCTGTCTCACCTTCCCCGGACCGGCATTGTAAGCGGCCAGCGCCCAGTCGACCCGTTTGAACCGGTCGATCAGCCGGCGCAGATACGTCATGCCGCACTTGAGGTTCTGCTGGGGCTTCAGTGCATTCTCGATCTTGATGTCGCAAAGTTTCACCGTTCCCGGCATCAGCTGCATCAGACCCAGGGCGCCTTTAGGCGAACGCGCCTGGGGATCGAAGCGGGACTCGGCCTCGATGAGCGCGAGCACCAGATCCGGCGCCAATCGATAATCCGGCGCCATGGTTTGCACCCGGCGAGCGACCTTCTCGAACCCGGGATAGGAACCGCCGGGAACATAGAGTGGGCAGGCGGCTACATTCTCATCCTGCATCCCGAGGACCGCGAGCATTCCCTGGGCCTCGGGGTGCCCGCCCTCGACCGCCTCACGATGCCAGGCGGCGGCACGGCCCCAATCGCGCCTTACCCCCTCCCCGAAGGTGTAGAGCCGACCGAGCTCGAACTTGGCGTCCACATC
Source organism: Candidatus Thiosymbion ectosymbiont of Robbea hypermnestra (assembly GCA_020443945.1). Taxonomy (GTDB): domain Bacteria; phylum Pseudomonadota; class Gammaproteobacteria; order Chromatiales; family Chromatiaceae; genus Thiosymbion; species Thiosymbion ectosymbiont_B. The sequence goes on from JAIZWN010000790.1 coordinate 5,700, forward strand.
CCCCCTACAAGCGGCCCTGCAGAACAGCTTGACGGCCTGCGGGTGATCCTTGGTCGTACCCTGTATAGAACGCCGTCCCCAGGCCGTCAGCTCCTTCCCGTCATCGGAGGCACGGATCTGCTCGAACGACGGCGGTCCGGCAAAGGTGCCGGGAAGCACGAGGAGGGCGAGCAATAGAATCGGTAACGCGGCCGTCACCGCGCGTCGTGTCTGCATGTTTTCCATACCCTTCTTGTTATTACCTCCAGGGGGCGAGAAAAAAATACGCACTGCCGTGCGCGATTTGCTCGAAGCTGCCGTCGGCGATTATTTCCGGCCGCGGAACAAGCGAAAATGGATCGGTACACTTTCCAGGAAACCTGTTGAAAAATGGCAAGGTAGTCCTACCCTGCACGGGCGCCTCGAATTTCTCAGGGCGCCCTCCAACCGAACCCCCCCGCATTCTGTGATAAACAGGATACCGATGCAACGAACTCGAGAATCGGATTCGGGCATTCGCAACGATCGCTGAGGTCCCCGCGCCTTGGACAAGCGGCTGATGGAGAAATCGGATTTGCCAAAATGAGCCGCCCGCTCTATTCTTCAAGAGATAGGGCTAGTGATAAATAGAGTTGTTCCTTTTGTAACATTCTTTAAAATCAGTATGTTACAAGGACCATTTGGCGTCTAACCCTTTGTTTT
>JAIZWN010000791.1 GCA_020443945.1 Candidatus Thiosymbion ectosymbiont of Robbea hypermnestra
CAAGAGACAGAACTGTTTTTGTGCAGCGCACCAACTTGACTCATTTGTAAAGATGCAGGTCCCTCAAGGAATCCTAGCTACACTGGCTAAGCCATCCCGTACCGCCGGCATGAACCAAAATCTCTTTGCCCTGTTTCAGACCCGCTTTCCGCGTGATCTGGACCGGCCTTTCCTGGAGACCCCGGAGGGTCGAACCCTCAGCTACCGGGAGCTCGAACGGGAATCCGCCCGCCTCCAGCGGGTCCTCAAGGAGCAGGGCGTCGCGCCGGGGGACCGGGTTGTGGCTCAGGTCGAGAAATCCCCGCGCGCGCTGGCGCTCTACCTGGCCTGTCTGCGTTGCGGCGCCGTCTATGTCCCCCTCAACACCGCCTACACCCCGAGCGAGCTGGCCTACTTTCTCGCCGACGCGGCCCCGCGGGTCCTGGTGCTCCGACCCGAGGCGGCGGATGCGCTCGCGTCCACCGCCGCCAAGGCCAGCGTAGCGCGGGTACTGACCCTGGACGCCGCCGGCCAAGGCTCCCTGGCGACACTGGCCGACACCGTTGCGCCCGACCCTGCGGTCGCCGTCCGCGAGCCGCGGGACCTCGCCGCGATCCTCTATACCTCCGGCACCACGGGCCGCGCCAAGGGCGCGATGCTGACCCACGAGAATCTGGCCGCCAATGCCCTGACCCTGCACCAGGCCTGGGGCTTCGAGCCGGACGATCGGCTCATCCACGCCCTGCCCATCTTCCACGTCCACGGCCTGTTCGTCGCCACCCACTGCGTGCTCCTGAACGGCTCGGGGATGCTCTTTCTGCCCCATTTCGACCCGGAGACCGTCATCGACGCCTTGTCGCGGGCCACCGTTCTGATGGGCGTTCCGACCTTCTACACCCGGTTGCTCCGACATCCCAGGTTGACCCGAACCCAGTGCACCGGTATGCGGCTCTTCATCGCCGGCTCCGCGCCCCTGCTGCCCGCCACCTTCGACGCATTCGAGCAACGCACGGGGCACCGCATCCTCGAACGCTATGGGATGACCGAGACCGGTATGCTCACCGCCAATCCGCTCCGGGGCGAGCGTATTCCCGGCACCGTCGGCTTCCCCTTGCCCCAGGTAGAGGTGCGCCTGAGCGATCGCAACGGCCATCGGATAACCGAGGGCGTGGGCCTGCTCGAGGTGCGCGGACCGAATGTATGCCGGGGATACTGGAACATGCCGGACAAGACGGCCGCCGAGTTTCGTCCCGACGGCTTCTTCATCACCGGCGATCTGGCCAGGATCGACGCCTCCGGGCGCGTCACCCTGGTCGGGCGGGCCAAGGACCTGATTATCTCCGGCGGCTACAACGTCTACCCCAAGGAGGTGGAGAGCGCGCTCGACGAGATTCCCGGCGTCGACGAGTCCGCGGTCATCGGTCTGCCCCACCCGGACCTGGGCGAGGCCGTCACCGCGGTCGTGACCCTGAAACCGGGCGTCGATCCGGACGAGGCCGGACTTATCGCTCAACTACAGGGAAAACTCGCCCGCTTCAAGCAACCGAAACGGGTAATCTTTATCGACGGCCTGCCGCGCAACGCCATGGGCAAGATACGGAAGGACGCACTGCGTGCGCGTTTCGCGCCCACCTGACAGGGAACCCTGAAAATTGCTCCCCGGCAATTTTTCAAGATCGGCGGGACACACGGGAGAAACTCGGATGGGATACAGGACCCCTCTGTTTGCCGAACATGAGGCCCTGGGCGCCCGCATGGTGCCCTTCGGCGGTTGGGAGATGCCCTTGCACTATGGCTCTCAGGTCCGGGAGCATCATCGGGTCCGCCGAGATGCCGGGATGTTCGATGTCTCTCACATGCTGGTCGTGGATGTGGTGGGGGGCGAGGCGGCAACCTTCCTGCGCCGCCTGCTCGCCAACGACCCGGCGCGGCTCCGGACACCCGGCAAGGCCCTCTATAGCTGTATGCTCAACCAGCGGGGGGGCGTGATCGACGACCTGATCCTCTATTTCCGCGCCCCCGACCATTACCGCCTGGTAGTCAATGCCGCCGTCGCCGAGCGGGATCTGGCCTGGATGCGGGACCGGACCGAGGGCTTGGCGGTTACCATACAGCCGCGGCGGGAGCTGGCCATGCTCGCGGTCCAGGGGCCGAACGCCAGGGCCAAGGCGGCCGACGCGCTCCCCGCGGAGCTGCGCGCACAGGCGCTTGGGTTACAATCCTTCCGCGCCGCCGAGCAGGGGGACTGGTTCGTCAGCCGCACCGGCTATACGGGGGAGGATGGCTTCGAGATCGTCTGCCCCGGCGGCGAGGCCCCCGCTCTGTGGCGGGGTCTGGCGCGGACCGGCGTCGCTCCTTGTGGCCTCGGCGCGCGGGATACCCTGCGCCTGGAGGCGGGCATGAATCTCTCCGGTCAGGATATGGACGAAACCCGCGGCCCGCTCGAGAGCGGGCTCGCCTGGACCGTTGCCTGGGAGCCCGCCGGACGGGACTTCATCGGCCGTCGCGCCCTCGAGGCCCAGCGCGCGCGCGGCGGACTACGGCGTATGGTGGGATTGCTGCTGATGGGCCGCGGCGTGCTGCGCGGGCATCAAGCGGTGCTCAGCAATGGCGAGCCGATGGGGGAGATCACCTCCGGCGGGTTCGCGCCGACCTTGCAGCGGTCCATCGCCCTCGCCCGGGTCGCGCCGGACCTGGGCGCGGAATGCGAGGTGTCGATCCGCGACCGGGCCGTGCCGGCACGGGTGGTCAAACCGCCGTTCGTGCGCAACGGGGAAGCACGCATCGACCTGTAAGGGGGCTAATCACCCCCATTTCACCTTATTTTGCCGGACCGAGGAACGCAATATGAGCAACACGCCTGGAGACCTCAAATACACCGAAGAGCACGAGTGGGTACGGGACAACGGCGACGGCACCCTAACCGTGGGAATCACGGATCACGCCCAGGAGGCATTGGGCGATCTGGTATTCATCGAGCTGCCGGAGGTGGGGCGTCGGGTCGAGGGTGCACAGGCCTGCGCCGTCGTGGAGTCGGTCAAGGCGGCCTCGGATGTCTACAGCCCCCTCGAGGGCGAGGTGACGGAGACCAACCCGGCCCTGGAGGGCGCCCCGGAGACCATCAACGAGGACCCCTACGGCGAGGGTTGGCTGTTCAAGCTGCGGCCGTCCGCCGCCTCGCCGCTCGATAGTCTGCTGGATGCGGCCGGTTATCGGGCCTTCCTGGAACAAGAGGCCTGACGCGATTGCCGCACCGGGCAAGGGACCCGTGAGCAGTGTGAACCATCAGTAGTGATAGCGGAGCTGGACAAGGAACAGGGTTTCCGGTTCGACCTTATAGATCATCCGGTGTTCATCATTGATGCGTCGTGACCAATACCCCGCCAGGCCGTGCTTCAAGGGCTCGGGCTTACCGATGCCCTCGAACGGGGCGCGGCGGGTCTCTTTGATGAGGGTATTGATCCGTTGGAGGAGCTTGCGATCCGCGCGTTGCCAGTAGAGGTAGTCCTCCCAGGCATGGTCGGAGAAAATGAGCCTCACTCACTCAGCTCCCGCTCCGTACCCCCACCGGATTCGAGCTCCGCAACGGCTTCCAGGAGCCGACGGGCGTTCTTCGGGCTGCGCAGGAGATAGGAGGTTTCTTCGAGGGCCTGATAGTCTTCGAAAGAGATCATGACCACCGGGCGTTGATTTTTGCGCGTGATGACGACCGGGGCATGATCGTCGTAGGTTTGCTCCATCGTCCGGGCGAGATGGTTCCGGGCGTGGGTGTAGGTGATGACGTTCATGGCGAGGTCCTCTCCGGGGTACATGTACTATTTATTGTACATCATTATTCGATCCCGATACAAGGCGTCACGGAGCAGGCCAGGGCGAGCGCGTATAAACTTGTATATTAACGGGCAGATAGGAGAAAGTAGGGGGAAACGGCATACGGAGGTTTCCCCATGATAAGCAGTAGAGTTGTTCCCGATGCGAGTCTTTAAAAATCAATCGGTTATATTGGAATATGAGGCCGACACGGTGGTCGTTGAC
>JAIZWN010000792.1 GCA_020443945.1 Candidatus Thiosymbion ectosymbiont of Robbea hypermnestra
GTGATCTATAGGATGATAGGACAGGCAAAGCCTAGCGTGGTCTCGCGCCCCATCCTACAGATTTTAGGACTACCCAATAAAAAACCTCCGTAAGGCTACAATGTCCCGAGGAATATGGAGGACTCATCCGTGACTCAGGCAACCCGGGTCGGCACCCTGACCTTCAGCGATTATCTGCGCTACGCCATCCGTGAGGGGGCCATGTGGGCCCTGATCTGCGTGGCGTTTTATCTGGCGCTCGCCCTGCTGAGCTATTCGCCTCAGGATCCGGGTTGGTCCCACATCGGTTACGGCGAGCTGGTGAGTAACGCGGGCGGGCGGGCCGGTGCCTGGTTTGCCGATGTCGCTTTCTTTCTGTTCGGCGTGTTTTCCTACCTGATTCCCGTCATGGTCGGGTGGAGCGGTTATCTGGTTTTCCACAAGTCGGAACCAGAGCCCGAGGTCCGGCTCCATAAATTAGCTCTACGCTGGTTCGGTTTTTTCTTCACCCTGGCCGCGGGCTGTGCCTTCGCGAGTATTTACCTGCGGGGGTTCGAAGCCGAATTGCCGAACGGGGCCGGGGGCGGGCTGGGGTTGCTTGTCAGTGAGCATATGATTCTGGCCTTCGGCGATAAGGGAACGGCTCTGTTTCTGCTCGGATTGTTTCTCGCCGGCTTCAGGCTCTTTACGGGGGTCTCCTGGCTGACGGTGCTGGATGCCTTGGGGGAGGGTGTACTGATCCTGATGCGGTGGGGAAGATACGGCGCCGCGCTTTTGTTGCGGCGCTATCGCAGGCCCCCGGCGGATGCGGCGGAATGGCGCGAGCCCGCCTTGCTGGGGCCCCCGCAGTCCTTGGAACCCCTGGCATCGCCAGGGCTCCCGGAGCCATCCGATCCGGCCCTGGTGGCGCTGGAGATGCCGCTTGAGGAACCGTCGGGCGCCGGGCGCGACCGACGGGAGACGGCCGCGCCGTCGCCGGACCGGCAGCGGGTCGAGCCCTCCCGGTTGTTCGACGCGGAGGAGCGTCCGCCCCTCGAGCTTCTGGACCCGGCTCGTAAGAGCGGTAAGGGCTACACGGAACAGATGCTCGAAGAGCTCTCACGCCAGGTGGAAGCCAAGCTGGCGGATTTCGGGGTCGTCGCGGAGGTGGTCGAGGTCCATACGGGGCCGGTGGTGGTCTTGCTGGAGCTGCAGCTCGCGCCCGGCACCAAGGTGAGCAAGATCACGGGGCTCGCCAAGGATATCGCCCGGGCGCTTTCCACCACCAGCGTGCGGGTGGTGGAGGTCATACCGGGCAAGTCCGTCATCGGCCTGGAGATCCCCAACGCGCACCGCGAAACCGTTTTTTTGAGCGAGATTCTGTCCTCCTCCACCTATCAGGCCGCCAAGTCGCCCCTGACCCTGGCCATGGGTACCGATATCGCCGGCCAGCCCGTGTGCGCAGACCTCGCCCGCATGCCCCATGCCTTGATCGCCGGTACCACGGGTTCGGGCAAATCCGTGGCCATCAATGTCATGATCCTGAGCCTGGTGTACAAGTCGACTCCACGGGATGTGCGGCTGATTATGGTAGACCCCAAGATGCTGGAGCTCTCGGTCTACGAGGATATTCCCCATCTGCTCACACCGGTGGTCACGGACATGAAGGAGGCGGCGAATGCCTTGCGTTGGTGCGTGGCGGAGATGGAACACCGTTACCGCCTGATGGCGCAGCTCGGGGTGCGTAATATCGTCGGCTACAACCGCAAGGTCGCGGACGCGACCGCGGCCGGGGAGCCGATCCCCGATCCCCTGTTCACGGCCGGGCGCGGCGGGTTGGAGGGGGATGCGGCCGAGGCGGCGCCTCACCTCGATCATCTACCCTATATCGTAGTCATCATCGACGAGCTGGCGGACATGATGATGGTGGTAGGTAAAAAGGTGGAGGAGCTCATCGCCCGTCTGGCCCAGAAGGCGCGGGCCTCGGGGATCCACCTGCTGCTGGCGACCCAACGACCGTCGGTGGACGTGCTCACGGGCCTGATCAAGGCCAATATCCCGACCCGCATGGCGTTCCAGGTATCCTCGCGGATCGATTCGCGGACCATCCTCGACCAGATGGGCGCCGAGCACCTCCTCGGGTGGGGCGATATGCTCTACCTGCCTCCGGGTACCGGTCTCCCCCAACGGGTGCACGGCGCCTTCGTGGACGATCAGGAGGTCCACCGGGTCGCGGAGCACCTCAAACGGACGGGGCCGCCGGACTATATCGATACCGTCCTGCAGGATACGGGAGAGGCCATTCCCGGCATCGACCCGGAACCTGGCGCGGGGGATGTCGAGGACCAGGACCCTTTGTTCGACGAGGCGGTCCGGATCGTCACCGAGACCCGCCGCGCCTCCATCTCGGGCGTGCAGCGCCGGCTCAAGATCGGCTACAACCGGGCGGCCCGCATGATCGAGGAGATGGAACGCATCGGCCTGGTCGGTCCCGCCGAGACCAACGGCAATCGAGAGGTCCTGGTTCCGCCTCCACCCGAGGCCTGAGCTCTCCCGGTAACCCTGCCTGGGTCTCGGCGTGAAGACATAAGCGACGGAAATCGATGCCATGATCGAATCGATGACGGAAGTACGGACGAGTCGCTCCATGCACTCCTTCGACGACTCGGGGCTCCAACCGGAACAGCTCTTCCGTGATGGATGGGTCAGCGTTCTGGAGAAGCGCTTCGGGGCACAGGTCGTCACTATGAACGAGTTCGACGACGAGGGTTTTGTCTTCGGGCAACCGGATGAGATCGAGCTCGACGTCATGATCAAAAATGGCCTGTGGATCTTTGTCGAGTTCGAATTGTTCATAGACAAAGGCCGCATGTACTTCTTCGAACGCAGGGTGCGTTTCTATGAGAGGTACCACCACAGGCATGCGGACCGGATGATCATGATTTCGCCCCTGTTCGATGACTCGTCGCGCCGGGTCGGCGAAAAATTGGGTATTGAAATGTATCCCAGTTCGCTGGATGTACCGGTGCAGCAAACCATTTCCCGATAAGAAACCGTACATTATCGAATTTACTGATCCGGTTACTGGACGAAGGTTGGACCTCGGCAGAAGAACAGGGAGCGATCAGGTATTTGCAGAGACTTCAAGGTTAATTGTTTTCACAAGGATTCACATGCAAACAACCCAATATCCGACCACTTCGGAAGGGTGCCTCGCCGATGATGCCAAATCGCCTGGCCTGATTGGCCTCTGGCTCTTCCTGCTGGCGCTTCTGCTGTGCGGCCCCGCCGCCGCGGCTACCGGTCCCGAGCGCCTGGTGGCCTACCTGCGGGGACTGGATTCGCTGACCGCCGACTTCCGGCAGATCACCCGGGGCGCCGACGGCGGGCGTCGGGTGGAATCGAAGGGCACCCTGTATCTCAAGCGTCCCGGCAGATTCCGGTGGGAGTACGATAGCCCGGTCGAGCAGATCATCATCGCCGACGGCAAACGGGTCTGGCTGCACGACCTGGAGCTGGACCAGGTGTCCCATCAGAGCCAGGGCAAGGCCCTGGGGGGTACGCCGGCCCAATTGCTGGTGGGGAAAGGGCCCATCGACCGTTACTTCAGGGTATCCCCCTGGGATGGCGGAGACGAGCGTGCCTGGGCCGAGCTGCGGCCCAGAACCCAGGATACCCAGGTGGTGTGGATTCGCATCGGTTTCGTCGGCAGGCGTCTCGAGACCCTGGTCATGAAAGACAGCTTCGGCCAGATCACGCGGTTCTTCTTCACGAAAATCAAACGCAACCCGCGGCTCGACGCGGAGCTCTTCCGCTTCGACACCTCCGTCACCAGCGATTTCCTGCGGATCGACTAGCACCCTATTTCAGAACATTTTGCTTGTGAGGCATGGGATGGACCCAATGGACTTGGTGGACCGGACACATCCAGGTCCACGGGGTCCATCGTCCATAAAGTCCATGCCGTCCACTTAATTCCATCCATGGATTCCAACTTGCCATATCAATCGCAACGGCGTGCCGGAGGCATTGAGGTTCGGGACACGAGAGGGGTTGCCGGTTGCCCGTGAGCGGACGTGCCGATGCCTGTCCATGAATCCCTCCTCCCCGCCTCGCCCGCGGCGCCCCTGGCCGACCGGATGCGCCCGCGCACCCTGGAAGAGATGTGCGGGCAATCCCACCTCCTGGCGCCCGGCAAGCCGTTACGGCGGGCGATCGAGGCGGACCGGCTCCACTCCATGATCTTCTGGGGACCGCCCGGTACCGGCAAGACCACCTTGGCGCGTCTCCTGGCGGTCTACTCGGGGGCCGAGTTCCGCAAGCTTTCCGCCGTGCTCTGTGGCGTCAAGGACATCCGCGAGGCCGTCGTCGAGGCGCACAAGATACGGGAACAAGAAGGCCGCGGCACCATCCTGTTCATCGACGAGGTGCACCGCTTCAACAAGGGCCAGCAGGACGCCTTTCTGCCCCATGTGGAAGAAGGGACCCTGACCTTCATCGGCGCGACCACCGAAAACCCCTCCTTCGCGCTCAACAACGCCTTGCTCTCCCGGGCCCGGGTCTATGTACTCAAGCCCTTGGGGACCGAGGACCTGGAGCGGGTCATCGAGCGTGCCCTGGACGATCCCATACGTGGTCCCAGGGGGCGCCGATTGATACTGGGCCCGCGGCAGCGGCAGCTTTTAGCCGAAGCGGCGGACGGGGATGCCCGGCAGGCCCTCAACCTGCTGGAGCTGGCGGTGGATGCGACCGAGGGCGACGAGATCGGCGCCGATCTGGTCGCCGAATTGGCCGCGGGGCAGATCCGGCGCTTCGACAAGGGCGGCGATGTCTTCTACGACCAGATCTCGGCGTTGCACAAATCGGTGCGCGGCTCGGCGCCGGACGCCGCCCTCTACTGGCTGGCGCGCATGATCGACGGTGGCTGCGATCCCCTCTACATCGCCCGGCGGGTGGTGCGCATGGCCTCCGAGGACATCGGCAACGCCGACCCGCGGGCCTTGGCGTTGGCCCTGAACGCCTGGGACGTGCAGGAACGCCTCGGCAGTCCCGAGGGCGAGCTCGCCCTCGCCCAGGCGGTGGTCTATCTGTCCTGCGCCGCCAAGAGCAACGCGGTCTACCAGGCCTGGAACGCGGCCTTGGAGGATGCCCGTCGCTACGGCTCCCTGGAAGTCCCGGTACAGCTGCGAAACGCGCCGACCCGGCTGATGCGGGAGCTGGGATACGCCAGGCGCTACCGCTATGCCCACGACGAACCGGAAGGCTACGCGGCGGGCGAGAACTATTTCCCGGAAGAGCTGCCTCGCCCCAGATACTATGCCCCCGTGGAACGCGGACTGGAAATCCGTATCCGCGAGAAGCTGGCCCGTCTGCGGGAGCTGGACCGCGCCGCGGGCGGACCGGAAGGCGCAGGATGACCGGATATGGATACCATCCGCATTCGCGGCGCTCGCACCCACAATCTCAAGAACCTGGACCTGGACCTGCCGCGGGATCGGCTGATTGTGTTCACCGGCCTGTCCGGGTCCGGCAAATCCTCCCTGGCCTTCGATACCATCTATGCGGAGGGACAGCGCCGCTACGTGGAGTCCCTCTCCGCCTATGCCCGGCAGTTTCTATCCATGATGGAGAAGCCGGATCTGGATCATATCGAGGGGTTGTCGCCGGCCATCTCGATCGAGCAGAAGACAACTTCTCACAACCCCCGCTCCACCGTCGGCACCATCACCGAGATCTACGATTACCTGCGCCTGCTGTTCGCGCGGGTGGGCATCCCCCGTTGCCCCCGGCATGGCGAATCCCTCCAGGCCCAGACCGTGAGCCAGATGGTGGATCAGGTGCTGGCCCTGCCCGAGGGCGAGAAGCTGATGCTGCTGGCCCCGGTGGTCTCCGAGCGCAAGGGGGAATACCAACGCCTGCTCGGCGAGCTCCACGCCCAGGGGTTCATCCGCGCCCGCATCGACGGTGAGCTCCGGGAGCTGGACGATCCCCCGGAGCTGGACCTCAAACGCAAACATACGATCGAGGTGGTGGTGGACCGCTTCCGGGTTCGATCGGACCTGGCGCTCCGGCTCGCCGAGTCCTTCGAGACCGCGCTGGGCCTCTCCGACGGCCTGGCGCGGGTGGCCCGGATCGATGCGTCGGACCAGGAGGAGCTCTTGTTCTCCGCCGCCTTCGCCTGCCCCCTCTGCGGCTACAGCGTAGCGGACCTGGAACCGCGGCTGTTCTCCTTCAACAACCCGGCGGGGGCCTGTCCCACCTGCGACGGCCTGGGCGCCGAGCAGTTCTTCGATCCGGCCAAGGTGGTGGCCCGACCCCAGGCGAGCCTCGCCGCGGGGGCCGTGCGCGGCTGGGACCGACGCAATGCCTATTATTTCCAGCTGATCCGTAACCTGGGCGACCACTATGATTTCGATGTGGAGACCCCCTGGCGGGAGCTGCCGGAAACGGTGCGCAAGCTGGTCCTCTACGGCTCCGGGCGGGAGAAGATCCGCTTCAGCCTGCCCCACGAACGCGGGGCCGGCAAGCCGCGGCCCTTCGAGGGCATCATCCGCAACATGGAGCGCCGCTACCGGGAGACGGACTCCAACACGGTGCGCGAGGAGCTCGCCCGCTACCTCTCTCAGCAGCCCTGCCCCGACTGCGCCGGCTCCCGTCTCAACGAGGCCGCGCGCCATGTGCTGGTCGCCGATTACAACCTGCCGCGGCTGACCGCCCTGCCCGTAGGCGAGTCCCTGCGCTTCTTCGAGACCCTGGTCCTGCCCGGCCGACACGGCGAGATCGGCGCCAAAATCATCAAGGAGATCGCCCAACGCCTGCGGTTTCTGGTGGACGTGGGCCTCGACTACCTGACCCTGGAGCGCAACGCCGATTCCCTGTCCGGCGGCGAGGCCCAGCGCATCCGACTCGCCAGCCAGATCGGCGCCGGCCTGGTGGGGGTCATGTACATCCTGGACGAACCCTCCATCGGCCTGCACCAGCGGGACAACGCCCGCCTGCTGCGTACCCTCACCCACCTGCGGGATCTGGGCAACACCGTCATCGTCGTCGAGCACGACGAGGAGGCCATCCGTAGCGCCGACCTGGTGGTAGACCTGGGGCCCGGCGCCGGCGTCCACGGCGGCGAGATCGTCGCCCAAGGCGCCAGCGACCGCATAGCCGCCGATCCCGGCTCCCTTACCGGCCGCTACCTGTGCGGCAAATCGCGCATCGAGATCCCAGCCGCGCGCACCTCCGTGGACCCCGAACGCCAGCTACGGATCCGAGAGGCCCGCGGCCACAACCTCAAGCGCATCGACGCCGCCATCCCGGTAGGCACCCTCTGCTGCATCACCGGCGTCTCCGGCTCCGGCAAATCCACCCTCATCAACGACACCCTCTACCCCGCCGTCGCCCACCGGCTCAACGGCGCGGCCCTGAGCCCGGCGGCCCACGGCTCCATCACCGGCCTGGAACACTTCGACAAGGTCGTGGACATCGACCAGAGCCCCATCGGCCGCACCCCCCGCTCCAACCCCGCCACCTACACCGGCCTCTTCGGCCCGGTGCGGGAGCTCTTCGCCGCCGTGCCCGAATCCCGCTCCCGCGGCTACACCCCCGGACGCTTCAGCTTCAACGTCAAGGGCGGACGTTGCGAAACCTGCCGGGGCGACGGGCTGATCCGGGTGGAAATGCACTTCCTGCCCGACATCTACGTCCAGTGCGACACCTGCAAGGGCCGGCGCTACAACCGCGAGACCCTGGAAATCCGCTACAAGGGCAAAACCATCGACCAAGTCCTCGATCTTACCGTGGAAGACGCCGCGGACTTCTTCTCCGCCGTACCGGCCATTAAGCGCAGGCTCCGAACCCTGATCGACGTGGGACTGGCCTACGTCAAGCTCGGCCAGAGCGCCACCACCCTCTCCGGCGGCGAGGCCCAACGGGTCAAACTCTCCCGGGAGCTCAGCAAACGCGACACCGGCCGCACCCTCTACATCCTGGACGAACCCACCACCGGGCTCCACTTCCAGGACGTCAAGCAACTCCTGGAGGTCCTCCACCACCTGCGCGACCACGGCAACACCGTCGTCGTCATCGAGCACAACCTGGACGTCATCAAAACCGCCGATTGGATCATCGACCTGGGACCCGAAGGCGGAGACAAGGGCGGCGAAATCGTCGCCACCGGCACCCCCGAGCAAATCGCCGCCCACCCGCACTCCCACACCGGGCGCTTCCTCAAGCCCCACCTGGAGCGGGGCTGGTAACCAATGTGACTTCGGGATTGCAATCAGGGGTGGTGTTGTAATTTTGTTGTCCCTGGGTATATACGCTGAATCCCGGAAACAACCAAAACAGGTTACGGTTTTGTCGGCACGCGCGTCGCAATCTGCCAATAGGACAGGATTCACAGGATTTTCTTAGGGGGCGTTCTCAATTCTCACAGTAGAGTAGAGGACAGGTTTCCCGTGTCCTTAGATTTGGCCTATCCGTTC
>JAIZWN010000793.1 GCA_020443945.1 Candidatus Thiosymbion ectosymbiont of Robbea hypermnestra
AAGGCGGTGACCCACCGACAAGTGTATGGGTTTGCTGCATTTGATTTTCGGGGGATTCGGTTAATTGAGAACGCCCCTTAAGACCACTCCATGTGGATCAGACAGACAATGGCTTACCGGCAAACACCCGGCTGCCACATGGCATCAGGATGTCCGCCATGATGCACGAGTACCCCGCTTCACCCTATGGGGACCTTGAAAAATTGCTTCCCGGCAATGTTTCAACGGGATTACAGTCGATTCATACACTCGGTTTCTCCGTCGTTTTGCCGCACAAAAGTCCGCTCTCGCGAAGATCGGCGATGAGTGCCGAGACGTCGGCTGAGACCCGCTCCCGGGGCGCGTCATAAGTCGTCGCCAGACGCTCGGCGATCTCCGTTACCGAAAGGCCCGCCGCCAGAAGCCGCCAGCACTCGGCGCCGATGCCCTCCAGGCGATAGGGGGTGTCGTCGCTGAAGTCCAGCAGGATCAGGTCTTCCCCCTCGGTACGGACCGCGATCCAGTCCGGTACCCGGAACCCGTGCCGGGGCCGGTCCGCCCAGTCGGCGCCGGCGGGACGCCAAGGTTGCCGGCGGCGCCCTTCCCCGCCGGCGTCGGGGGGCGCGAGGGAGCGGATCAGGTCCGGCGGCACGGCGGGCGGGTCCAGGGGCTTGGGAAACCAGGCGCGCACGTCCCGGTCCAACCCGAGCCCCCGATTGAAATGATAGCTCGCGCGCTTGAGGCCCACGCCGAGCCGCTCCTGGTCGTAGGGGGTGGGATCCTCGTAGGGCGCCACCACGGGGCAGGCGAAATCCCCCGCGGGGATGCGTACCCGGATGCCGTAACGCTCGGGGTTGCGGGCTACGGGGCTGTGGATCGTGAGGCTGAAGGGGCTCCAGTTGGCGGACCGGATGTAGCCCAGGGCGAAGAGCTGACGGACCCGCTCCAGGTTGTCGAGGGTCTCCTGCTCGGTCTCGGTGGGGAAGCCGTACATCAGGTAGGCATGCACCGAGATCCCGGACCCGGCCAAGGCACGGCACGCCCGCGCGGCCTGCGCGACGGTGATGCCCTTGTCCATCAGGGCGAGCAACCGGTCCGAGGCCGTCTCGAGACCGCCCGCGATGCCGATGCAGCCGGCGCGGGCCATGAGGTCGGTGAGGGCGGGGTCGGCGAAGGCGCGCTCGAAGCGGATATTGGTGAACCAACTGAAGCTCGCACCCCGCTCGATCAGCGCCTGGGACAGCTCCCTGAGCAGCTTGGGCGCCGCTACCTCGTCGACAAAGTGGAAACCGGTGCAGCCGGTCTCGGCGGCGATGCGTTCCATGCGCTCGAGGGTGAGTTCCACCGGCGCCGGGTCGTAGCGGCAGACATAATCCAGGCTGGTCTCGCAGAAGGCGCACTGCCGCCAATAGCAGCCGTGGGCCAGGCTGAGCTTGTGCCAGCGCATACCCATCTGCAACCGGCCGACGGCATTCGGAACCTGCATCATCGAAAAATAGCGGTCCAGGGGCAGGTCGCCGTAGGTGGGATGACCGGTAAGCGCCTGGGAAATATCCGGGAGGTCCTCCCGGACCTTGTAGGCTACCTGGCCGTTCTCCCGCACCCAGGTCCGATGCAGACCCGAGCGGGGTAGCCGACCCGCCAGGTGTTCGAGCAGGCATTCGAGGGGCCGCTCGCCGGCATCGAGCACGATGTAGTCCACGAACGCGAAGATGGCCGGCTCCTTCAGGTTCCGCAGATGATTCCCGGCGAACCCGCCGCCGAGGGCGATCCTGGCCCTGGGCAGGACCTCGCGCACCCTCTTGGCAAGACGGAGCGCGCCATAGCAGTTGCCCATAAAGGGCACGGTGAGGCACACCAGGTCCGGGCGGTGGGTCTTAAGGATCGGCGTCCAGAGGTCCAGCAGCTCTTGGTCGATCAGGGAAGGCTCCCCGGCCAGCTTGGCGGCCAGGGGCCCGAAATCCGGGCCGACCAGAGCCCGGCCGTACTTCCAGGGCGCGAAGTCCCGATCGATGGTGATGGTGATGACCTTGACCAGGTCGACAAGGAAACGGGCGGCCAGTAATCTGGCCCGGTCCTGCAACGCCAGATCGCCGTAGGCGTGCGCGAGCAGGTCGGCCTGCACCTGCAGGCCGCTGAAGCCCGGACCCTCCGGGCAAAAGGTCCGCGCGCCGATGCGGTGGGCCAGGCCGGGGTCCTTGCCTTGCAGGAAGGCCACCACCGGGTCGATGGCCCGTTCATAGTCGGCGTAGGCCTCCAGGAAAAAGGCGACGGTGGGATCGACGGCCTTCTGGGTAGCGACATAGCCTTCGGCGGCCCGGCGCAGGCGCGGCAGAAAGGCCCGGGACAGCAGGCGCGTAATCAGCAGGATCGACAGATCCACCTGATGCGCGGCGACCCCGCGGGAGCGCAGGAAGCCGGTCAGATACGCGGTGGCGGGATAGGGGCCGTTGGGCACCATCAAGGGCGGGGTAGCCAGGAGTACGGAGATCATTCGACAATTGGAACCCAAAGGCGCGAAAGACGCGAGGCTTTTTGAATGATAAAGGTGAAACGGGGCACTAGGGGGTGTTCTCAATTGACCGAATCCCACGAAAATCAAATACAGCAAACCCATACACTTGTCGGTGGGTCACCGCCTTCCGTGTTCTCACACCAAGCCACCAAGCCACCAAGCCACGAAGAATTCTGCCGTGGTCTCGGCCAGTTCTTGGCGTTGCCGGCGCCACCGCACCGTCATTCCGGGTGGGACCCCGGAATCCAGCGGCCAGGGACGGCGACCCGA
>JAIZWN010000794.1 GCA_020443945.1 Candidatus Thiosymbion ectosymbiont of Robbea hypermnestra
CGTGCCGACAAAACCGTAACCTGTTTTGGTTGTGTCCGGGATTCGGCGTATATACCCAGGGACAACAAAATTACAACTCTATCCGTGGTTCTTTCCAGCCCGACCGGTGGCACAATCGGGCAAGGCGCAACATCTCTACGCGAGGATAACCTGCCATGACTGTCTACAGGGCCTTCCGCATCCATAACGACGACGCCGGCTATCGGGCCGGGATCGAGGAGCTGCCGGTCACCGCCCCCGACGCGGGCGAGGTGCTGATCCGGGTCGCCTACTCCGGCGTCAACTATCGGGACGCCTTGGCCGGTACCGGCCGGGGCAAGATCCTCACGACCTTCCCCCTGGTGGGTGGCGTCGACGCGGCGGGGATTGTCGAGGCATCCGCCGACGGACGCTTCACGCCGGGCGACCCGGTGCTGGCCACCGGTTACGGTCTCAGCTCCGACCACGACGGGGGCTATGCACGGTACCTCAAGGTTCCGGGCGATTGGGTGGTCCCCATGCCCGCCGGCCTGGACCCGCGCAACGCCATGCTTCTGGGGTCCGCCGGCTTCACCGCCGCCCTGGCGATCCACCGCATGCGGGTCAACGAGCAGCGGCCCGAGATGGGCCCGATACTGGTCACCGGCGCCTCCGGCGGCGTCGGCTCCATCGCCATCGATATCCTCAGTCATCTGGGCTATGAGCCGGTGGCCGTCTCCGGTAAGCCGGAACGCTACGATTGGCTGCGGGAGCTGGGCGCGACCCGGATCCTCGGCCGTGACGAGCTACCGACCAGCGAGCGCCCGCTCGAGAAGGGCCTGTGGGGCGGCGCCCTGGACAATGTGGGCGGCGAGACGCTGGCCCGGATCACCCGCACCGTCAGGCCGGAAGGCAACATCGCGAGCATCGGGCTTGCCGGCGGTTCCGAGCTCAACACCACCGTCATGCCCTTCATCCTGCGGGGGGTGAAGCTGCTCGGCATCAACTGCCTCACGGTGCCCCACCCGCTACGCACCCGGCTCTGGACCCTGCTGGCGACGGATTGGCGACCGCCGCACCTGGAACGGATCCTGACCACTACCGTGGGCCTGGAGGGGCTCCCCAAGGTGTTCGATGCCATGCTGGCGGGAAAGACCCACGGGCGGATCCTCGTGGCCCTCGGCGATCCCTGACGGACGGGGGTGTCGCCTGTGGCGACACCCTCCCGGTGGAAGAGGGAGAGTAAAACCGTCGCTTTAAGGTTGACTACGGCCCAAAGCCCCTCGCCCCTGGCGGGAGAGGGGTGGCAGGGAGAGGGGGGGTCCAAACCATCCCCAGCGGATGACTTTTCGGTTGCGATTTCCGCTCGCCTGTTTGGTCCCCCTCTCCCCGGCCCTCTCCCGGTGGGAGAGGGAGAGTAAACGTGAAAACCCACATGCGAGCTTTTGCCCTATCCCCTTAAGGGACGGCCTGGTAGTGTTGTGATCTGTGATGTTGAATCCGCGGACAACCATGATGGTGAGGGAAGGTCTCTACGCCAAATCCCGGAAACCACAAATCTTAAGACACCATCCGTCATTTATCCCCAGAGATGCCCGAGTCTTCCGTCAAGCTGGTGGTCGCCCTCCCGGCGGAGGCCAAGCCGATAATCTCCCGGTTCGGGTTGGAGCGGGTGCAACCGGACCTCGGGTTTCCCCGGTATCGAAGGGGACGGATGACCCTGATCGTCACCGGGCCGGGCAAGATCGAAGCCGCCGCGGGAACCGCCTTGCTCGGTGCTCTGGACGGCTATTCCCGGGAGGCGATCTGGGTAAATCTTGGCATCGCGGGACACGCCGAGCGAGCCATCGGTGAGGTCCTGCTCGCAAGCAGCATAACGGACGCGGGATCGGGCCGGGTCTGGCGCCCGATCCTCCCGCAAGACCGGCCCTGCCCTACCGACAAACTGCTGACGTTGGACCGGCCGGATTCGCATTACCAGCACGAAGGTCTGGTCGACATGGAAGCGAGCGGTTTTTTCCCCACCGCCTGTCGCTTCTCCGGCGCCGAGCGGATAGCGGTGCTCAAGGTCGTCTCGGACAACCCTGGAACGCTCGCCCGAGGGCTGAGGGCAAACCAGGTAAGTCGGTTGATAAACGGGGCACTCGGGACCCTGGAGGCACTGCTCGCGGGTCTCGAGATACCCGCTCAAGCCTAGGGGATGTTCTCAATTCTCACACAAAGACACCAAGCCACAAAGGGATCGTGGGTCATGGGTAAGGCGCCGGTTGGCCGTCAT
>JAIZWN010000795.1 GCA_020443945.1 Candidatus Thiosymbion ectosymbiont of Robbea hypermnestra
CATGAATCTTGCCGCGGAAGATATCCGATTCATCAAAGGGCACCTGGGCGAGTGGCTCACCGAGGAGTCTCTCGCCCGACCGCCGGCGGTCTACGAGATCGAGCTGCGCGAGCGGATGGTGCGCATCGAGGAGGAGCTCGGGCACCAGCGCGACCTGATCCGGACCATCCTGGAGCAGATGGATAAGCGCTTCGGTGCCTTGCAGAATGACATGGATCGGCGTTTCGAGGCCGCCGATAAGCGCTCCGAGACGATACAAAATGACATGGACCGGCGCTTCGAGGCAATGCAGGTCGAGATGAACCGGCGCTTCGATGCCATCGATAAGCGCTTCGAGGCCGTCGACAAGCGCTTCGAGGCGATGCAGGAGGAGATGAACCGACGCTTCGATGCCATCGATAAGCGCTTCGAGGTCGTCGACAAGCGCTTCGAGGCGATGCAGAAGGAAATGAACCGGCGCTTCGATGCCGTCGATAAGCGCTTCGAGGCACTGACCAAGCGTATCGACCGGGTCATGATCTGGTCGTATGCGACCACCCTGACCGTGGGCGGCCTGGTCGTGGCGGCGATGAAGCTACTGCTTTGAGGGCGTCTTGAGGCTATCTCGCGGAATCCGAGGTAGTCGCCTGAATACCCCGCTTCATTAGCATGAAACCCGGGAATTTCATGCCATCACTGTCAAGGGCGTCGCCAAAGCCCGCCCCTGGGCTTTTGCGACGCGGAAACGGAAAATTGTAATTTCCCGCTTCCTTCCTTTTCATCGGTGCTTTTTGCCGACGTTTTCCATGTGGTGCAACCAAGCGCGGAAGACACCGAAGGGTTTTCCCTGGGTACCGCGCCGACCGCGGAAGGTACCGAAGCATTTCTCGCCATCACCGAAGCGGGCGGAACCGACCGCCAGCAAGCCGAGAACGAGGAATACGTCCAACACCAGCGCGGCTATCAGGATAACGGTGTTGAGGGCCAGGTTGTGACGCCACCACTCAAGCAGGGGTTGGTGATACTCGAGGACGGCCCAAATGGTCGCGAAAAGCAGCACCAGGGCCAGCACGGAGAAGGCGTCCGCGATGTGTTCGTGGGCGCGGGAGAAGCTCTTGATCTCTTTACAAACGGTCATAGCATAATCTTCCTCGAACTCGGGCCTGAACGCAAGGGTCGGGCCACTTTCCCAGGGGCTTCGAATAATCATCGCGGGACAACCCTGCGCTAAAATGGCGCACCGGCCGCCGTGGGCGGTCGTCGCCGCCCCGCCGGGACCGACGGGAATTCCCGCACCGATCTCGCGTTGAAACCGCACCGCCCGCAACCCTATGATGGGCTATGGTTTCCGCCGGCGCCTGGGACGCCTTGCCACCCGATTTCACAGTCGCATGAAAGAATACGCCCTGATCCTGGTCGGCACCGTGTTGGTCAACAACTTCGTGCTGGTCAAATTCCTCGGACTCTGCCCCTTCATGGGGGTTTCCAAGAAGCTGGAGACCGCCACCGGCATGGGGCTGGCGACGGCCTTCGTGCTCACCCTCTCTTCGGTTACCGCCTGGCTGGTCAACGCCGCTATCCTGGTGCCCCTGGGGATCGAGTATCTGCGCACCATCGCCTTCATCCTGGTCATCGCCGCCGTGGTCCAGTTCACCGAGACGGTGGTGCACAAGACCAGTCCCCTGCTGTATCAGGTCCTCGGCATCTTTCTCCCGCTCATCACCACCAACTGCGCGGTGCTCGGGGTCGCCCTGCTCAACCTGCAGGAGCAACGGACCTTCGTCGAGTCGGCCCTGTACGGCTTCGGCGCCGCCGTCGGCTTCTCGTTGGTATTGGCCTTGTTCGCGGCTATCCGCGAGCGGGTGGAGGTAGCGGATGTGCCCGCGCCCTTCCAGGGCAGCGCCATTGCGCTGATCACCGCCGGCCTCATGTCTCTGGCCTTCATGGGCTTCGCCGGTCTCGTGGCTTCGTGACGGGAGCCCCTGTATGCTGACCGCCGTTGCCGCCTTCGCGGTGCTCGCCACCTGCCTGGGATTACTTCTGGGCTATGCGGCGATCCGCTTTCGTGTGGAGGGCGATCCCGTCGCCGACCGGATCGATGCCGTGCTGCCCCAAACCCAGTGCGGGCAGTGCGGCTATCCGGGTTGCCGCCCCTACGCCGAGGCGGTGGCCAGGGACGAGGCGGCGATCAACCAGTGCGTGCCGGGGGGCGAGACCGTGATCCTGACCCTGGCCGATCTGCTCGGCAAGGACCCCTTGCCGCTGGAGGCGGGGGAGGAGAAACCCAAGGCCCTGGCGGTCATCGACGAGCAGCGCTGCATCGGCTGTACCCTGTGCGTGCAGGCCTGCCCCGTGGACGCTATCCTGGGCGCCGCCAAGCAGATGCACACCGTCATCGCCGACGAATGCACCGGCTGCGAGCTCTGCGTGCCCCCCTGTCCGGTAGACTGTATCCGCATGGCGCCGATCGCGGAGAACCGGGAAACCTGGAGGTGGCCCTATCCCGCGCCCACACCCACACCCGCCCCGAGGGTACAGTCGGTGTAGGATGGGCAAAGCGAGCGCCCGACAGGTTGGTCGAGCGTCCCGGTCAGGCCACTGGGGTTTGCGAACTGCGGCGGCCTGTCGGACACCCACAGCGCCGCGTGCCCATCAACCCGCTGGAGCGCCGGAGCCGGAGACGGCCTCTGAATTTTCAGACGGCCTTGGAACCGCAAAGGCACAAAGGACGCAAAGTTTTCTGGGGTAGTGGTAAATTTTTAAGAGGCTGTCTAAAAACTCAAGCCATGCCGCGCGGTCCAGGTTAGCCCCAGTCCTACAAAGCTCGCTACGGCCTAAAGCCCCTCGCCCCTGGCGGGAGAGGGGTTGGGGAGAGGGGGTTGGAATCGTCCCGACCGGACGAACCTTTGGTGGCGAGTTTGGAAACAGTGTCACCGTGCGGCGAACGCTCAGAACCCACAAAAAATAATCCTGTTAATCTTGAAAATCCTGTGAATCCTGTCCTATTGGCAGATTGCGACGCGCATGCCGACAAAACCGTAACTTGTTTTGCTTTGGTTGTGTCCGGGATTCGGCGTATATACCCAGGGACAACAAAATTACAACACCACCGCGTAACGGACCCGTCATCTTGCACCCCTCCCCACCCAACCCAGCCCAACGGCGGCTCTGGCGGTTCCGCGGCGGTCTCCACCTGCCCACCGAAAAGGAGCTCTCGACCGGCCGACCGGTGGCCGAGGCGCCCTTGCCCTCGTTCCTGACGATACCCTTGCAGCAGCATATCGGCGTCCCCGCCATCCCTTTGGTGCGGGTAGGCGACTGGGTCCTCAAGGGCCAGCGGATCGCCACCTCCCAGGGCGCCATGAGCGCCCCGGTCCATGCCTCCAGCTCGGGGACCATAGTCGCCATCGAGGAACGACCGGTCCCCCATCCCTCCGGGCTCGGCGGCCTCTGCATCGTCATCCGGACCGACGGCCTGGACAAGTGGGGCCGGCTGCCCAAGCCCTTTGCGAACTATCGGGACCTGGACGCCGCGACCATCCGCGAGCGGATCCATTGGGCCGGCATCGTCGGGCTGGGGGGCGCCGCCTTTCCGACCAGCGTCAAGCTGGATCCCGGACCGAATCGACCGGTCCGAACCCTCATCCTGAACGGCGCCGAGTGCGAGCCCTACATCACCTGCGACGACATGCTGATGCGGCAAGGCTCCGGCGACGTCATCCTGGGGGCCAGCATCGTTATGCACCTGCTGCGCGCGCGGGAGTGCCTGATCGGCATCGAGGACAACAAGCCGGAGGCCATCGCGGCCATGCGGCTGGCGGTGGCGGAGAGCGACATTCGGGACTCCACCCAGGTCTGCGCCATCCCCACGCGCTATCCCAGCGGCGGCGAGAAGCAGCTCATCCGCGTCCTCACCGGCAAGGAGGTGCCAACCGGGGGCACCCCGTCCCAAATCGGCATCCTGTGCCAGAACGTGGCCTCCCTCGCCGCGGTGGCGGAGGCGGTGACCGCGGGTAAGCCGCCCGTCTCCCGCTATGTCACCCTGAGCGGACGCGGCATCGCCGAGCCACGCAACTTCGCGGTCCGCGTCGGCACCCCCGTCGCCGACCTGATCCGGGCAGCGGGTGGGCTCCGGGGGGAGGTCCGCAAGCTGGTGCTGGGCGGTCCCATGATGGGCTTCGCGCTGCATTCCGAGCAGGTACCCATCACCAAGGGAACCAACTGCATCCTCGCCCTGACCGACCAGGAGGCCCCCCCTCCGCGGCCGGCGCAACCCTGCATCCGTTGCGGCAAGTGCGCCGAGGTCTGCCCGGTGGACCTGCTGCCCCAGCAGCTCTACTGGTACGCCCGGTCCAAGGACCCGGACAAACTGCGGGATTACAACCTGTTCGACTGCATCGAGTGCGGCTGTTGCGCCCAGGTCTGCCCCTCCCAGATCCCACTGGTGCAGTATTATCGCCACGGCAAGGCGGAGCTGCGGGCCCGGGAGCAGGATCGGCGCGACGCCGAACACGCCCGCGCCCGCTACGAGGCCAGAAAGGCGCGGCTCGCACACCAGGAGCAGGCACGCCAGGCCAAGCTGCGCCGCCGGCAGGAAGCCCTGACCACGAGTCCGACCACCGGCCGCGCACGGACCGGATCGGACGCCGCCGCCACGGCCAAGGACCCCAAGCAGGCGGCGATCGAGGCGGCCAAGGCGCGGGTCGCGGCCAACAAGGCGGCCAGGGCCGAGCAAGGTCTCGGCCCCGCGAACACGCGGGACCTGACACCCGCGCAACAACGGCAGATCGAGGCGGCCGAACAACGGCGGGCCGCGGCTACCGCCAAGACACAACCGGCCGGCGAGGACGGAAAGCGGACATGACGGACACCATCGTCTCTTCCCCCCACGGCAGTCGCCCCCATCGGGTCGACCGGATCATGCTGGAGGTCATCCTGGCCCTGATTCCGGGCACCTTGGCCATGATCTGGTACTTCGGCTGGGGCATCCTCATCAACCTGACCCTGGCCGGCCTGTTCGCCCTCCTTACCGAGGCCGTCGCGCTCAAGCTGCGCGGACGCCCGGCGCTGCCCGCGCTGCAGGACCTCAGCGCCCTGGTCACCGCCCTGCTGTTCGCCCTCGCCGTCCCCCCCACCCTGCCCTGGTGGTTGACCCTGCTGGGCATCCTGTTCGCCATCGGCGTCGCCAAACAGCTATACGGCGGGCTGGGCTACAACCCCTTCAATCCGGCCATGGCGGGTTATGTCTTCCTGCTGGTCTCCTACCCCCTGGCCATGACCAGCTGGCTCCCGCCCGCCCTGTTGGCGGAGCACACCCTCGGCTTCCTCGACTCGGTACGCCTCATCTTCACCGGCCAGCCGCCGCCGGGACTCACCTGGGACGCCATCACCATGGCCACGCCCCTCGACCAGATGCGCACCCAACTCGACCAGAACCTGATGATCGACGAAATCCGCCAAAGCCCCCTGTGGGGCGACTTCGGCGGCCGCGGCTGGGAATGGGTCGGCAACTGGTTCCTGCTCGGGGGCCTCTTCCTCCTCTGGCGGCGCGTCATCGACTGGCGCATCCCGGCCTCCATGCTGCTGAGCCTGCTCCTTACCGCCGGCTTCTTCTGGACCCTGGACCCCCAGACCCATCCCTTCCCCGCCTTCCACCTCTTCAGCGGCGGGGCCATCCTGGGGGCCTTCTTCATCGCCACCGATCCCGTATCCGCCTGCACCACCCCCAAGGGCCAACTCATCTTCGGGGCCTTAATCGGCATCCTGGTCTTCATCATCCGAACCTGGGGCGGCTATCCGGACGCGGTAGCCTTCGCCGTCTTGCTCATGAACATCGCCGCCCCCACCATCGACCACTACACCCGGCCCCGCGTCTTCGGCCACAACCCCAACAACCGATGAGCACGGCCCCCGGTACAACGGCGTACAAACACCGGAAACAAGAACCACGAATACACACGAATCGACACGAATATTCCTAACCATTCCGACCCTTGCGTCATCCGTACCATATGTGGCATTACCGCATATCGACCACATTGGTATCCGGGGCATAACCCAAAAAAACAACGGGTAAAAAAACCATGGCTTTCAACAACAGCAATGAAACGGTACTACTCGAGGTAATCGCCGATATTAAGGCCGCCTGTTCCGAGCTTCCGGACGGCTCTTTAAAAACCAAGATAACCTCGAAACTCGAAGATGGCGAAAAACTCGTACTGGACAACATTGAAAGAGAGCAAGGAATGGCGATGCTCTATTTAATGAGCACAAAAGAAATTGCCACCAAAATTGTGAATCCATTCAAGAATTTCGAGCTTTAGGGCACCTTGACGGAAACGAATAGGAACCAAGATAGCTGTTCAAACCTCCCGCTGTTCTGCCGTCCCTGGACGACGGCAGATCCCGGGGTCCCACCCGGAATGACGGTGAGGTGCCGGATCGCGGGTCTTCACGGACCCGGTACCGCGTTGGGTTCCGAGAATTTTTCTCTCAAGTCCTACCTGACGCGGAATTCATCGCAAAATACGGCAATCTCACCCCACCGCTTCCGGGAAAAACGAATACTTTCACAATCTCTGGAGCGTGGGAACGAGCTGATAATAGAGTTGTTCCCTTTGTAACATTCTTTAAAATCAGTATGTTATGAGGACCATTTGACGTCTAACCCTTTGTTTTCTGGTCAACGACCACCGTGTCGGCCTCATATTCCAACATAATCGATTGGTTTTTAAAGACTCGCATTGGAAACAACTCTAGAGAAAGAATATGCGCATTGAAAGGTTTTCTTGCACCAGTAAGGCGACAGGCTGGAATTTGAAGCCTGTGGTTTTCGGTCGGCTCACACTCCTTGTCGGCGCGTCCGGAGTCGGCAAGACCCGAATACTCAGGTCAATATTGGATGTCAAGAGAATAGCAAGAGGAAGTGCGTTGAATGGCGCCAAATGGAATGTGGAATTTACGACAACGAACAACAATAGGTATTGCTGGAGAGGAGAGTTCGAAGACAAAGGGTTTTTACCCGGCAATATATATATTGTTGATAGCGAAGAAAAGGAAAAACCAAAAATAGAGCAGGAAGTCGTCACGATAAATGGTTCTCTCGTCGTTGAGAGAACCAGGGATGAGATATACCTCAACGGGAAAAAAACCGTGAGGCTTTCGCAGAATGAAAGTATTATTTCTCTGCTGAAAGAGGAAGAGCAGATAAAAGAGGCCTATAAAGAATTCGACAAGGTTGTTTTCGATGATAACACAGCAGATAGGCTATCCCTTGAAAAATTTACAGTTGACAGCGAGATCGATAAAAAGTTGGAACGATACGAGACGATAGAGGAAATTCGCGATGCCGATGAAGATATAAAGTCTAAACTTTATTTCGCTTATAGGAATCAAAAACCGGCATTTCATAAGATCGCCGAGTCTTTTATCGATGTATTTCCCTATGTCGAGGAGGTGAAAATAGAGCCCCTGACAAGCACTGAAAAAAGGGCAGTACGGTTTCTAACACAAATGCCCCTCATTCAGTTGAAGGAGAAGGGGGTAAAGAACTGGATAGATGAAACCCAGTTATCTTCCGGGATGTACAGAACCCTTGTGCATATTGCCCAGCTACATTTATGTTCCGACTCCACCCTGATACTGATCGATGAGTTTGAAAATAGTTTAGGTATCAATTGTATCGACGAGCTGACCAATAGTATCGCGTCCGCAAAACGCAACCTGCAATTCATAATAACCAGTCATCATCCATATATCATCAATAACATAGGTCATGTTCATTGGCAGGTTATCGCCAGGAAGGCAGAAACTGTCATATCACGCAACGCTGAAGATTTCAACTTCGATAAGTCAAAACACAAGGCGTTCACGCAACTAATCAATTTGGAAATTTATTCCGAGGGCGTGGAGTCATGAATGTCTATTTTCTGGTGGAAGGTAAAACCGAAGGAAAGGTCTATCCAAAATGGATTTCATATCTCGCTCCGACTTTAAAGCGAGTGGATTTCCCTGCCGATGTACAAAATAACAACTACTATCTGATAAGTGGTGGCGGTTTTCCAAGTATACTTGACAATCACTTGGTCGATTCGGTTGCCGATATTCAAGCATCGGGAAGGTACGATTATTTGGTTTTGGTGATCGATACCGATGCACTGAGCGCGGGGCAAAAGCGATTGGAAATCGATGAATTTTTACACTCTAAGAAAAAGAAACTAAATATGCAGGGGTTCGAGTTTGTCGTAATACCACAGGTCGTATGCATGGAAACCTGGTTTCTCGGAAATCGAAAAATATACGCACGTAATCCTTCTTCTCAGGAGGTGGCGGAGTTTTCGAGATACTATGATGTTTCACAACTCGATCCGGAACAAATGCCTAAACCGCTCGATTTTGATGGAACTATTGGTGGTTACCATTACCAATATCTCAAAGGTATGATGGCCGAAAAAAACATAAGGTACAGTAAATCCAATCCTAAAGAAGTGGGTAGACGATACTACATAAATGATCTGCAATCCAGGCTGGATGAAAGCGCAGGCTGTTTGCAAAGTATGGGACTATTGTTTGATTTTCTTTCAAAATTAGAAAGTGCATAACATTTGGGGGTCGTGTTCTGATTTTGTTGTTTCCCAAGTAGAGGAAACCTTGTTTGAAAGCTCGCGTAGGGTGGGTAAGAGGCATACTCCGTGGCCGAGTTGGCCCCCGTGATTGGGCGCCTCGTCACCCGCCGTCAGGTGATGGTCGCCAGATGGCGGCCGTCCCTGGCCTTATCCGCCCTACGCGGGCTATTTAATGAGCACAAAAGAAATTGCCACCAAAATTGTGAATCCATTCAAGAATTTCGACCTTTAGGGCACCTTGAAAAGGTCCCCATATCTGTGCATGAGGGTGCCAACCATGGGTCAAGTGACGATTTATCTGGAAGAAGGTATCGAGCGGAAAATGGTTGCCGCGGCAAAATCCGCTTGATTATCAAAGAGCAAAAGGAATGGGCAATGTTTCGAAGAGAAGGCCCATGTGGGCGTCACACCGGGCATCGATTTCGGTCCCAATGGCGAAGGCTACCTGCGCTTTTCCTACGCCAACTCCCTGGAAAATATCAAAGAAGGACTGGATCGGCTGGAAAGCTATATCGCACAAATGACGGTGAGGTTTGCATGATCCGATGCGTAACAATCCTATCCTGATTGCCGGCTATATTCTCGGCGCCTTTGCCGTGGGCGGCGTCGGCCTGGTGGCCGTGACCCACGCGCTGACCTCCGAGCGGATCGCCGCCAACGAGCGGGCGGCCACCTTGCGCACCATGGCGGCCGTCCTTCCCGCCGGGCATTTGGACGAGGATCCGTTGCGGGATCCGATCGAGGTCGGTGCCCCGGACCTGTTGGGCGGCGCGACCACCCGCATTTACCGCCTCCGCCGGGACGGCGAGCCCCTGGCGCTGGTGCTGGATCCCGTCATCCCCAATGGCTATATGGGACCTATCAAGCTGCTGATCTCCGTCCTGGCGGACGGTACCCTGGGGGGGGTGCGGGTGCTCGCGCACAAGGAAACGCCCGGACTTGGCGATAAGATCGAGCTGGCCAAGTCGGATTGGATCCTGGGCTTTACCGGCAAGTCCCTGGGCAATCCGCCGGAGGGGGCCTGGAAGGTGAAGCGCGACGGCGGGGTATTCGATCAGTTCACGGGCGCCACCGTGACCCCGCGATCCATCGTCCAGGCGGTCAGAAATACCTTGCGCTTCGTCGGGGAACAGGGCGCGGCCTTGTATGACCGACCCGCGCGGACACCGGGAGAATCCTGATGGCCCCCGTATTATCTTCCTACCGGGCAATCGCCGGCGACGGCCTGTGGCGCAATAATCAGGCCCTGGTGGCCCTCCTGGGGCTGTGTCCACTGTTGGCCACTACTACCACGGCGACCAACGGGCTCGGCATGGGCCTGGCGACGACTACGGTGCTGGTCCTATCCAACCTCACCATTTCCCTGGTTCGCAATCTGGTGCGTCCGGAGGTGCGACTGCCGGTGTTTGTGCTGGTGATCGCCTCCGTCGTCACTGTCGTCGAGCTGGGGATGCAGGCCTATTTCCATGAGCTGCATAAGGTGTTGGGGCTTTTCATCCCGCTGATCGTCACCAACTGCGCCATCATCGGCCGCGCCGAGGCCTTCGCCTCCCGACAGCCGCCGGACCGCGCCCTGGTGGACGGTTTGAGCATAGGCATCGGCTTCACCCTGGTGCTCATGACCCTCGGGGGTCTGCGCGAGCTCGCCGGGCAAGGCACCCTCTTCCACCAGGCCCATCTGCTGCTGGGCGAGGCCGCGCGGGGATTCGGCCTGGGCCTGGGGCCGGACTTCCGCGGCGCCCTGGTCGCCATCCTGCCCCCGGGGGCCTTTATCGGACTGGGGTTGCTGATCGCTCTGAAGAAGGGTATCGACACCCGCCTGGCCCGGCGTCGGGCCACCCCCGTGCGAATACTGCCTCCGAGAACGATTCACGAATGATCCGACGGCAGGATCAGACGTCAGGCAGGCATCCACAGACTGCCCAGATCGATAGGCACTGCCTCGAAGGGTGGTATGGCGGCCTGGACGGTATCGGCATAGCGGCCGATTTCCAGCCATTTCCCGGCATCCAACCGGTAGGCCTCCAATATGTGCTTGGTTGGATCGATCAACCAGATATACGACACACCATAGTGCGCATACAGAGGCATCTTAACTTCTCGGTCGGTGCTCCGAGTGGATGGTGAAAGGATTTCGCAGATCCAATCAGGCACTATCTCGATTTGATGGCCTATTGGGAGCTTCGGCGTATGTTTACGTCGCCAGCCGGCCAGGTCCGGCACAAAAACCTCAATCTCCGGCACGAAGTGAATCTCCGGTTCATTGATGATCCACCACCCTCCAGGACCTCCGAGCCCGTCATGAAAGGGATTGAATAATTTGCCGCCTAACGCGGAATAGGTGTATCCATGCGGCATGGCAGGTCGTGACTGTGCATAAAGTTGCCCGTTCAGAATTTCTCCGATGAAAATATCGGGCAGATTTTCCAGGTGTTGGTAGAGCATTGGTGGTTTGGTTCTGGTTTGCTGTATGGTCATGGGGATCCTCCCATGGAAGGGCGCCTTGAAAAATTCTAAGAGACTGCCTTTTTAGACAGCCTCTAAGACACCACCCGTCTGGGCACTGTTACCGCATCGTCGATCGTACGCAAGATTACATCTGGAAGTTTCCATGAACGGCGTCGAGGCACAGAGCCGTGAGCGACGCCGGGCGACGGATCGAGGTCGAGGGTGTCGAACGCCGTGAAGCACTCGCAACGGATGCGTGACAGCGCCACGGGAACCCCTTCAGCGCAGGTAGGGACCGTCCTCGCCGAGCTTGCCCGGACCTTCGAGGACATAGATGCCGGCGGAGTTGGCCTTGACGTGGAACGAGAGGTTGCCGCCCTGGGCTTGGCGCTCGTCGCCGGTGACCGCGTCGCGGTAGAGACCGTCGCGCACGCCGCCGACCTGGATGTCCTGTCCACCGCCGATGGTGAGCCCGACGACGGCGTAGCTCTCGCCCTGGTTCCAGTCGCGGACGAAGGAAAGGCCACAGCCCCACTCGGCGAGCTGGCTCATGGGGGCCTTCTGCAGGGCGGGGATGGCGCGGCGGATCTGGTTGAGGCGCCGGATATGTCGGTAGAGCGGGTGGTTTTGGGTCGCGGCGAGGTGCGCGTCGTCGATCCGGTCGCCGAAGTAGGCGCGCCCGGTGCTCTCCAGGGTATCGTCGTTGCCGATGATGTCCTGGGGGGCGCCCTTCATGAATTCGATCTCCTCCCCGAAGTAAAGGCAGGGGATGCCGCGCACCGTCCAGAGGAGGTTATAGGCCGCCGCCGCCATCCACTGCTCGCCCTTGAAGCGGAAGCGAAAATCGTTGTCCGGGCCCACGTCGTGATTTTGCAGGAAGGTAACCAGCTCGGTGGCGTTGCCGTAGATCCAGTCCATCTCCAGCACCCGGCCGACGCCCTCGAAGCTGCCGCGGCTCAGGTTGTCGCGGAAGGTGGAGAAAAGGCCGAAATCCAGCTGGGGGAAGCCGGAATCGCCCCCGGATTCGGGGTCGCGCGGGTCATGGCCGAGGCGGGTGTACCACCAGGGGCGGATCTGTGAGGGGCCGTTGTCGCCGCCGCCCAGGTCGCCCCAGCCGTAGCCCTTGACCAGGTTCTCGCCGAACACGAACAGCCCCGGTTTGTGGGCCTTCCAGGCGTTGACGTATTCGAGCAGATTGTCCCGCTCGATGTGCTTGACGGTGTCGATCCGCAGGGCGTCGACGCCCATGTCCAGGTAGCGGTTGATGCTGCCGATCAGGTATTCCTTGACGTTCTCCCGTTCGGTAGCGAGATCGATGCAGTCACCGGCGAGATGCTTGTGTTGCAGCGGATGGGCGCTCTCCCAATCCCCGCCGGCGATGAAGCCCTCCTGGTGATACCAGGCGGGGTCGAGCCGGTTGGCGTCGATGCCGAAGAAGCGGCCGGGCTCGTAGCCCGGCTTGGGCACGGTCTCGCCGGTTTGGGGATCCACCAGGGGCTCGGTGCCTTCGGGGTCGCGGGTATGGCGCTCCCGATACCAGTCCGGGGCGCGGGGGTTATCGATGTCGTCCCGGTTCGGCCAGGCATAGTTGCCCAGGTTGCCCTGGTAGGGACCATGGTCGACCCGGCCCGGCTCCGAGCCCTGGGGCACATAGTATTTGATGGGCAGGTGGTCGATCCACGCCTGGCCGCGGATGCCGTACTGGCAGGAGTGGTTGACGACCACGTCCTGGATAATCTTGATGCCCCGGGCGTGGGCGGCGTCGATGAGGTGCTGATAGGTGGCGTCCGGGGATTCCAGCCGCGGGTCGATCCGCGTCCAGTCGTAGCCGTGGTAGCCGTGATAGTCGAGGCCGGAGCGGTTCTCGATGGGGGGCGTGATCCAGATGGCGCTGAACCCCAGGTCGCGGATGTAGTCTAGGCGCCGGATCAGCCCCTTGAAATCCCCGCGCCAATGGGGGTCCACGGCATTGCCGGCGGCATCGAAGCGGATGCGATCCCGGCAGAAGAAATTGTTGGAGGGGTCCCCATCGTAGAATCGGGCGGTGAGCAGGAAATAGATGGTTTCCTCCCGGAAATCCGGCAGCCCGGCGCGATCGGCCTGTGTCGCCGCGCTCCGCGGTGCCGTCCGGGATCGCGCGGAGGATGGCGCCGGAGCGGATAGGGTGTCCAAGGCGGTCGCGGTCGGCACCGGTCCCGGCGGTCTGTCATGCCACCGACCGTCCTGGGCGTACCAGCCATCCGCGTCCCGATACAAATCGCCGGTCTGACGGCCCTGGCCGTCATTGAAGACGAAGCTGGCCGCCGTGGTGCCCGTGAACCGATGGACCAGCCAGCCATCCTCCTCCGCCATGGGAACCCCGGGCCAGCTGGAGTCCCGGCCCTGGGGTCGGGTATTCCAATAATGGATGTGGACACTATCCGCCCAATCGGCGGGTTTTCTGAAACGGACGATAAGATCAGCCATCGCATGGACTCCAGGCGGATATGGCAAGGTCGTGTGGGGTCACTGCCATCGAGTTAAGGGCACTTTGAAAAATACGATTGGGTAGTGATAAATTTTGTAATAATAATGAACCATCCAGAGTGGGAAAGGGATCAGGTTTTGACCTGTGCCTTCAAGGATCAAGACCTGACCCCAATTCCCGTGCTCTCCGGGAGCTCATTCGCAACGGTTAGACTTCCATGGCACCGGAGTGTTAAAATTCGCCCCACTCTAAAGCATGGGAGCCGGAAAACTCTAGAGGTATGGCATTTTTTCCGCTATAGGAGTACAACTGTGATGATTTCAGACTTAAGTACAAAAGAACAACGAGCCTTATTTGCCGAATTCGCCAAACATGCCTATGATAATGCGGAAAAGGGCAGGCAATTCGGTGAAGAAAAAGGCATGATGTCTCACAAATTCATCGATAGAAAAGGTGCCCAAGTCCATATCTGGCATAACAACAGTGACCTGGTTATTGCGGCCAGGGGAACCGAACCTACGCAACTGAGTGATATTTGTGCGGATTTGGAAATATTCAAATCGGATTCCTTTACCGGTATAGGTCAGATCCATCAAGGTTTCAGAGAAGAAGTGGACAAGGTGTGGGAACAATTGTTTGCCCGAGTCGAAAAATATGGTGATGGAAAAAAGATCTGGGTATGTGGTCATTCGTTAGGCGGCGCCATGGCAACCCTGATTGCCTCGAGACTGGAGTATGTCAAATCTACGGATGTGGACACTCTATTCACATATGGTTCACCAAGAGCGGGTGGGCCTATCTTCTCCAAGTGGTGTGATAAACATTTAAACCATCAAAGACATGTCAACAACAATGACGTGGTTCCCTGCATTCCAACGGTGTTCAGGTGGAGACACAATGGCAATTGCGTTTACATAAAGTCTAACGGAAACGTGACAAATCTAAAAAGATGGTCACCGGGAAGAATCAAAGATAAAGGTTGGAGTCTACTGGTTACAATCCTTAAAGGGCGATTTGATTTAGTGGCGGACCATTCTATAGATGATTACCTCGAACATCTGCAAAATGATCTATAGGGGCCTTGAAAAAGTCAGTCGTTTCTCTCGCCACGCCGGTAGGAGGGCGCCTTGAAAAATTCAAGGTCCCCACGGATGGACTCGCGCGGATTTGCGTGATTTGTCGTCGAGACACTACCGGATTGCCTCAGAGTTTCCCGATCTCTTCGATTGGAAGTCCTGAAATTTCAGCGATGTCGGTCAGGTTGAGCCCTTTTTGCTTCATGACCCTGGCCATGG
>JAIZWN010000796.1 GCA_020443945.1 Candidatus Thiosymbion ectosymbiont of Robbea hypermnestra
AGATGGATAAGCGCTTCACTGCGCTACAGAATGACATGGATCGGCGCTTCGAGTCCGTCGATAAGCGCTTCGAGTCCGTCGACAAGCGTTTCGAGGCGATGCAGAAGGAGATGGACCGACGCTTCGAGGCGATGCAGGTCGAGATGAACCGACGCTTCGATGCCATCGACAAGCGTTTCGAGGCGATGCAGGTCGAGATGAACCGGCGCTTCGAGGCGATGCAGGAGGACATGAACCGACGCTTCGATGCCGTCGACAAGCGCTTCGACGCCATCGACAAACGTTTCGAGGCGCTGACCAAGCGTATCGACCGGGTTATGATCTGGTCGTATGCGACCACCCTGACCGTAGGCGGCCTGGTCGTGGCGGCGCTGAAGCTATTGCTTTGAGGGGTGGTGTTACTATTCTGCTGCTTACAACCAATCATCCGACATCATTCGCTATCGAGAGGTGCCTGGGCCGGATACCAAAGGCCAGTAGTGATCCGGCATAGATTGCGCCGCCCGCCAGGATCCAGCCCAACAATCGCGGGACACGCTCCCAGGTTCCCAGCGCAAGCCACAGGGCCGTTTCCCCGCTGCCCCACCAGATCACGAGGCCCATCACCAGGCCGGCGCCGAGGCCCCGCACCAGGAGCGCGGGCCAGCCGTTGCCGGGCCGATAAACGCCTTCGCGCAGCAGACCACGCAGCAGAAGACCCGCATTGACCAGGGCGGAGAGCGTGGTTGCCAGCGCAAGTCCCGTGTGTCCCATGGGAAACATCAGCAGCAGGCTGAAGACCACATTGACGACCATGGCGATCACGGCGATCCTCACCGGCGTTTTCATATCCTGCCGCGCATAAAAGCCCGGCGCCAGGACCTTGATACCCATGAAGGCGGCCAAGCCCAAGGCATAGGCCATGAGCGCCCGCGCGGCCATGTTCACATCCTCGCCGGTAAACTCGCCGGAGTGGAACAAGACGGCCATCATGGGACCGGCCAGCACCAATAGCCCCACCGCCGCGGGCACCCCCAACAGCAACACCCAGCGCAGGGCCCAGTCCAGGGTGCGGGAGAAGGCCTCGGGCGACTGCTCGGCGTGTTTCTGCGATAGCTTGGGCAGGATGACGGTCCCCAGGGCTATGCCCAGGATGCCCAGAGGAAACTCCATGAGCCGGTCGCCATAATAGAGCCAGGTGATACTCCCGGTGACCAGGAAGGAGGCCAACAGCGTATTCAGCAGCAGGCCGATCTGGGTTACCGAGACCCCGAACAGGGCCGGCACCATGAGCTTGATGACACGCCGCACGCCGGCGTCCCGGAAATTGACCCGTGGTCGCGGCAACAGGCCGATCCGCCACAAAAACGGCACCTGGAAGGCAAGCTGTGCGACCCCCGCGATAAAGACGCCCCAGGCCAACGCGAAGATGGGGCGCTCCATGGCCGGGGCCAACAAGAGGGCGCACAGGATCAAGGCGATATTGAGCAGAACCGGGGTGAAGGCAGGTACCCCGAATCGTTCGTAGGTATTGAGGATACCGCCGGCAAACGCCGTCAGAGAGATGAACATCAGATAGGGAAAGGTCAGCCGCAACATCTCCACGGCCATCGCCTGCTTATCGATCTCGTCCGAGAAGCCGGGCGCGAAAATCAGGACCAGCACGGGGGCCCCGAACACACCGAGAAGGGTCACGCCCAGCAACACCGCCCCGAAGGTCCCGGCCATATCGGCCACGAAGCCCTTGAGTTGCGGGGTCCCGTGTTTAGTCTTGTACTCGTTGAGCACGGGCACGAAGGCCATGGAAAAGGCCCCCTCGGCAAACAGCCGACGCATGAAATTGGGGATCTTAAAGGCGACGAAGAAGGCATCGGTTCCGGCATCGGCGCCGAATACCCGGGCCACCACCATGTCGCGAATAAAGCCCAGGATGCGGGACAAGAAGGTGTTGCTGCCGACCTTGGCGATCGATTCGGTGAGGGAAGTCAATGTATGCTCCGAAGAAATTGAAAATTATACTTGCCAGTTACCAGCTACTACAGAACTCTCGAAATCCCACGGAATATGAATCACCATAGCCGAGTGTTGCTCACCATGCCTTCAACGTGAGAAACG
Source organism: Candidatus Thiosymbion ectosymbiont of Robbea hypermnestra (assembly GCA_020443945.1). Classification (GTDB taxonomy): domain Bacteria; phylum Pseudomonadota; class Gammaproteobacteria; order Chromatiales; family Chromatiaceae; genus Thiosymbion; species Thiosymbion ectosymbiont_B. The sequence continues at coordinate 2,095 of JAIZWN010000796.1, forward strand.
ATTCATGAAAACCTTCTGCACCGCCGGTCCCGTGATACCGGACGATCATTACAATGTCCCGGCGCTATCGCGCTGGGATCTGGATGAAATCCTTCGTCTGATCCAGGAGAAACGCTACTTCGTCCTCCACGCCCCGCGCCAGACCGGCAAGACCAGCTGCCTGCTGGCCTTGATGGCGCGGCTCAACGCGGAAGGGGATTACACGGCCCTCTATGTGAACGTGGAGCCCGCCCAGGCGGCGCGGGGGGATGTGGCGTCGGGCATGCGGATTATCCTGGATACCCTGGTCGCCGGCGCCGATCAATATCTAGGGGATCGGCTTCTGCCGGAGATCGCCCAGGAGCTCCGGGCTACCCATGCCGCCGGCAGCCTGCTGCGGGAAGGGCTGCGCCGCTGGTGCCGAGGGCTCGAGAAACCCCTGGTGTTGCTCCTGGACGAGGTGGACTCCCTGGTGGGAGACACCCTGATCTCGGTGCTGCGCCAGATCCGCGCCGGCTACCCGGACCGTCCCGGGGCCTTCCCCCAGACCGTGCTGTTGTGCGGCGTCCGGGACGTGCGGGACTACCGCATCCATGACGGTGACAACCAGATCATCACCGGCGGCAGCGCCTTCAACATCAAATCCAAATCCCTGCGGCTGGGAAACTTCAGCCGTCAAGATGTCGCCGCCCTGTACCGCCAACACACCGAGGAGACCGGACAGGTCTTTGCCGAGGGCGTGATCGATTACGTCTTCACGCAGACCGCCGGTCAGCCTTGGTTGGTCAATGCCTTGGGCTACGAGGCCTGCTTTGAAATGAAAGCCAGCCGCGACCGCGCCCAACCGATCACCCTGGCAACCCTGGAAACCGCCCGGGAACGCCTCATCGAGCGGCGGGACACCCACCTCGACCAGCTAGCCGACAAGCTGCGCGAGCCACGGGTCCACCAGGTCATCGGCGAGCTCCTGGGCGGCGCCCTCGCGCCCGGACTCGCCCCACCCAGCGAGGACGATCAGCTCTATGTGCAAGACCTGGGACTCATTCGCACCCGTCCCCAGCTCGAGATCGCCAACCCCATCTACCGGGAAGTCATCCCCCGCACCCTCACCTGGATCGCCCAGACCCGCATCCCCTACGAGACCGCCTGGTATGTGGGCCAGGACAAACGCCTGGATTTCCCCAAGCTGCTCGACGCCTTCCAGCAATTCTTCCGCGAGAACAGCGAGATCTGGATCGAGCGGTTCGACTATAAAGAGGCCGGTCCGCAGCTCTTGATGCAGGCCTTCCTGCAACGCATCCTCAACGGCGGCGGGCGCATCGAGCGGGAATACGGCCTGGGCCGGCGGCGCACCGATCTTTTGATCCAGTGGCCCCTGGACGAGACCCAAGGCTTCCAGGGCCCCGTACAACGGGCGGTGATCGAGCTCAAGCTCCGGCACAAA
>JAIZWN010000797.1 GCA_020443945.1 Candidatus Thiosymbion ectosymbiont of Robbea hypermnestra
GGACTCGAAGCGCTTATCGACGGACTCGAAGCGCCGATCCATGTCATTCTGTAGCGCAGTGAAGCGCTTATCCATCTGTTCCAGGATGGTCCGGATCAGCTCGCGCTGGTGCCCGAGCTCTTCCTCGATGCGCACCATCCGTTCGCGCAGCTCGATCTCGTAGACCGCCGGTGGTCGGCCGAGAGACTCCTCGACGAGCCACTCGCCCAGGTGTCCTTTGATGAATCGGATATCTTCCGCGGCAAGGTTCATGGTACTGACAGGTGCCTATGGATAAATGGAGGGTCGAGTATACCTGTTCATTCCCTGGCGGTCTCCCATACTCCGGGGATGACCAAAGCCGCCCGGAGATTCGCATTCCGTCCATCGATGGTGCAGAATATCCAGCGGCTTCGGTGTTGTTGTCGGGGCCTTCGGTATCCTGTTCTTCACCTTACTTTTCCGGGCAGGGAACGTCCGGGTTGGCCGTTGCGAAGGGATTACGCCGGATCCCGGATATGCCGAAAAGAGCGTTTCCGGCAGAAAAGTCAAGATGGAATGGGGCGCCGGATCCGTATCTTTAAATCTTTGAAGATGAATTGTATGGAGAAACAGCCATGTCCGATAAGCCAGTAAACGAGAGTCGTCGTGGTGCCCTCAAGGCGATGGTAGGCGGTCTGGCCGCCGCCCCGCTGATGAACCTGGTGGGTCTGACCGCCGCGCAGGCGGGAGACTCGCCTGAGAAGATCACAGCGGACGATCCTAGGGCTAAGGTCGTGAAATACAACCCTGACGCGACTAAGTCCGTTCGTGATGCAGAGGCCATGAATCAAGTCTGCGGCAACTGCATGCTATACGTAGCTCGGGAAGAGGAAGACGGCGAGTGGGGTACCTGTGCAGCCGTCGGGAATCAGCTGGTCTCGACAAAAGGATGGTGTGTCGCTTGGAGCCTCAAGCAGCAACCCAACGTATAACAAGCTACCGCTGCTCAGTCACTGGAAAGCGGGGCCTTGGCCTCGCTTTTCCTTTGGAGCCGGGGGGCCCGCGGGGATAGCCCTATGCGGTCCGCACGGCGGACCCGGCGCAGGATTCGACCCGCGCATGGGGAATATTGGGACTGGCCGGGTCGACCGTGATTTGTCCACGGCCGGGATTGACGATCAGCCTTACCGGAACTCCTCTCCCTCCGGGGAGAGGGGCTTTGAGCCCAGGATATCGACCGGCGTGATGGCAAACCCGAGTCTGAAGGCGGGATGCGCTACGCTTTCCCGCCCGCGCGGGCTGGTCGGCACGAACAATGTTTCACAAGCGCTCGCGTCGAAGAACAGATGTCGACAACTTCGAGATCCAAAAGCAGTCGTCGCTGGCTGGACCGGCATTTCAATGATGCCTATGTGAAGCGGGCCCGAGAGGAGGGTTACCGTTCCCGCGCCGCGTATAAGCTGCTGGAGCTTCAGGCGAAGGAGCGGCTCCTGGGCCCCGGGATGTCGGTGGTGGATCTGGGGGCGGCCCCCGGCGGTTGGAGCCAGGCGGCGGCGCGGATTGTCGGGCCGCGGGGGCGGATCGTCGCCCTGGATCTGCTGCCCATGGAGCCCATACCGAATGTGACCTTCATTCAGGCCGATTTTCGCGAGGAGGTTTCCCTGGCCCGACTCCGGGAGGCCCTGAAGGGTGCGGCGGTGGATCTGGTGCTCTCGGATCTGGCGCCGAATATGAGTGGTAACCCGGCGGTGGATCAGCCGCGCGGGATGGTTTTGTGCGAGCTGGTCCTGGAGCTGGCGCGACAGGTGCAAAAACCCGGTGGCGCCCTGGTGGTCAAGACCTTTCAGGGGGAGGGTTTCGAGGCGTTCCACAAGGAGCTGCGCGCTGCCTATCGGCGCGTCGCCGGTCGTAAGCCCAAGTCTTCTCGTCCCGGCAGCCGGGAACTCTATCTGGTGGCGACGGGATATTCTATAGTAAGTTAGGATCGGCGGACGGGGCGGGACCATCGACCAGCCTCTTTTGGCGTGCGCCGGTAGGTAAGGTGGGCACGGCCCATGTAGGTTAAAGTAAAGCATCCGGTTAATCCTGAAAATCTTGTGAATCCTGTCCGATTAGAACCTGGCCGGGAACCTTCAATTGGCCATCCCTGGCACCGGCGGGTTTCGGCACTCCCGGCCGGAATGACGGCTTGGTGGTTCGGTAGCCCTGGGTGGGACCGGCGGGTGGCGGGGCCGGTCGAAAAGACGGGTAGAGGGGTGTGTGCTTTGAGAGAGGCCGCCATCGCCCCTATGTTCCGAATACATTGCCCGAAAACGCCGTAGGGCCGGTTTGCGCGGAATAAGAGGACTCATGCCGTGAATGACATGGCGAAGAATTTGATTCTCTGGGTGGTCATTGCGATCGTCCTGATGTCGGTGTTCAACAATTTCACGTCGACCCAGAGCGGTCCGCAGGCGATGCCCTATTCCGATTTCATCGATCGGGTGCGCCAGGGTCGGGTCAAGGAGGTGACCATTACCGGGCGCGCCATCGAGGGGGTGGATCAATCCGGCCGGCGTTTTTCCACTTACAGCCCCGAGGATGACGGCCTGGTGGGCGACCTGCTCAATAACAAGGTGTCGATCAAGGCGGGTCCGCCCGAGAAGCCCTCGCTCCTGATGCAGATTCTGATCAACTGGTTCCCGCTCTTTATCCTCATCGGTCTGTGGATCTTTTTCATGCGCCAGATGCAGGGTGGGGCCGGCGGGCGGGGGGCCATGTCCTTCGGCAAGAGCCGTGCGCGCATGCTTTCGGAGGATCAGGTCAAGGTCACCTTTACCGATGTGGCCGGGGCCGACGAGGCCAAGGAGGAGGTCACGGAGATGGTGGATTTTCTGCGCGATCCCTCCAAGTTCCAGAAGCTCGGCGGCAAGATCCCCAAGGGGGTGCTCATGGTCGGCGCCCCCGGTACCGGTAAGACGCTCCTGGCGCGCGCCATCGCCGGCGAGGCCAAGGTGCCTTTCTTCACCATCTCCGGCTCCGACTTTGTCGAGATGTTCGTCGGCGTGGGCGCCTCGCGCGTGCGGGATATGTTCGAGCAGGCCAAGAAACACGCCCCCTGCATCATCTTCATCGACGAGATCGATGCCGTCGGTCGCCACCGCGGCGCGGGTTTGGGCGGCGGTCACGACGAGCGCGAGCAGACCTTAAACCAGCTCCTGGTAGAGATGGATGGCTTCGAGGGTAACGAGGGAGTCATCGTCATCGCCGCGACCAACCGGCCCGACGTGCTGGACCCGGCCCTGCTGCGTCCGGGCCGCTTCGACCGTCAGGTGGTGGTGCCCCTGCCGGATATCCGCGGGCGCGAGCAGATCCTCAAGGTCCACATGCGCAAGATCCCGGTGGGGGAGGATGTGAAGGCCTCCGTCATCGCCCGCGGCACGCCGGGCTTTTCCGGCGCCGATCTGGCTAACCTGGTGAACGAGGCGGCCCTGTTCGCCGCCCGTTGCGACAAGCGCCTGGTCGACCAGGAGGAATTCGAGAAGGCCAAGGATAAGATCATGATGGGCACGGAGCGACGCTCCATGGTCATGTCCGAGGACGAGAAACAGCTCACCGCCTATCACGAGGCCGGGCACGCCATCGTGGGACGCCTGGTGCCGGCCCATGACCCGGTCTACAAGGTCAGCATCATCCCCCGCGGGCAGGCCCTGGGGGTGACCATGTTTCTGCCCGAGGAGGACCGCCACAGCATGTCGAAGCAGTATCTGGAGAGCAAGATCTCCAGTACCTTCGGCGGTCGCATCGCCGAGGAGCTGGTATTCGGCAAGGACAAGGTCACCAATGGCGCGACCTCGGATATCGAGGTGGCTACCCGGATCGCGCGCAATATGGTCACCAAATGGGGTCTGTCGGAAAAGCTGGGGCCACTCACCTACAGCGAGGAGGAGCAGGAAGTCTTCCTCGGCCACTCGGTGACCCAGCACAAGAATGTCTCCGACGAGACGGCGCACCTCATCGACGAGGAGGTCCGCAGTATTATCGACCGCAACTACCAACGCGCCCAGGGATTACTCGATGGCAACATGGACAAGCTGCATGTCATGGCGGAGACCTTGATCAAATACGAGACCATCGACTCGGATCAGATCGACGACATCATGGCCGGGCGTTCCCCGCGGGCGCCCAGGGATTGGGACGAGGAGGGGGAGACGGGTGGCCCCGACAGCGCGCGGGTGGAGGCGACCGAGACCCCGGATGTCGAGCCCGAAGGCGGCATGGCCGGCGAGGGTCCGCTCGGCGACCCGGCCGGCGAGCACTGAATCGCTCCTGTAGGATCCGCATCAAACCCCGGAACGCCACGGAAGGCGTTCCCTCTGTTGCTTAATTACATTCTCTTGGAACCGCAGGTTCCTTTTGAAAGTGCTGATAGTCAAGATTACATCGTTTAACTAACCAATCTTGGGTACCACCCCAAGTCCAGCCATGTTTCTTAAAGGCCCTGTGAACAGCATCGCCTTCTTTTATCATGCCTTTATGACGAGTAGTTCTATCAGCATATTTTTTACCCCTTGGCGGTAAAACTTTGTCCTTTTTTACATAAGGATTATATATGGGATTTATATCTATCGCTGTACCATAGCTATGTGGAGAGAAAGTACCAGGCTGACCTGTTATTGGCCTACAATTAAATGCTGATGTGTTGTTTGCATCCATTGAATCATCATCACTACCTTTGTATTTTTCGATAAGCTCCATTCTTTCGATAGGGAATTTGTTTTCATACATTGTCTTGAAAGCATCAACTACTTCATCGGCAATATCAGCTTTAACAATTAACTCACCGGTGTGATGTTTCGAGTCATATCCCCAGTAAGACAATTTAACGTATGCGAGTTTATCTATTGGTACTGGGCAACCTTCTTTCCATGAATATTTTTTCGTCTGGGCCACTATATTTTGAGGTATCTTAGTCACTTCTGATTCAAATTTATCTGGTGTCCCTCCCTCTGTCACCATAGGCTCAACCTTATCGATGAATTGATCTACCTGAGTGGGGAGACCACCCTCTTCACCTATGCAATCTTCGGCATTTCCCTGTGTAAGTGGCAGTAGCAAAAAGAGTGCAATCATTGTAGTACACATTAAAGACCGGTCCATAATAATTCCTTAAGTTATGCTGCCCACGGCATACATCTGAGTTTTTGAATTTCCCCTCTCCCGGAGGGAGAGGGAGCGGAATACGCAGATTGTACTGTATAGCGGTACACACGGAACAGGGCTGCAATCGGACCCATGAACGATGAATGTCGACAGCCCCTGGACTGTGGGGGCAGGTCACTGGACCTGTCCCGCCCCCGCGTGATGGGCGTCCTGAACGTCACCCCCGATTCCTTCTCGGACGGGGGTGATTTTTTCGGCGTCGAGCCCGCGCTACGTCGCGCGGAGCGCATGGTCGAGGAAGGCGCCGACATCCTCGATATCGGCGGCGAGTCCACGCGGCCGGGGGCCATGTCCGTATCGGCGCGCGAAGAGATCGACCGGGTCGTACCGGTGATCGAGGCCCTCGCTCCCCGCGTTTCCCTGCCCATCTCCATCGATACCGGCAAGCCGGAGGTCATGCGCGCCGCGGTGGCCGCCGGGGCCGGCATGATCAACGACGTGCGCGCCCTGCGCGGGCCGGGCGCCCTGGAGGCCGCGGCCGAAGCCGGAGTGCCCCTGTGCCTGATGCACATGCAAGGGGAGCCACAGACCATGCAGGCGGCGCCGGCCTATCAGGATGTGGTATCCGAGGTTCGGGACTTCCTGCGCCGTCGGGTGGCTGTCTGCCTCGACGCCGGGATCCCCCCCGAACGCCTGCTGTTGGATCCCGGCTTTGGCTTCGGCAAGACCTTAGTCCATAATCTCGCCTTGCTGGCGGGGTTGACCGAGCTGTGCGACCTCGGCTTTCCGGTTCTGGTCGGCCTGTCGCGCAAAGCCATGATCGGCGCGCTCACCGGCAGGGCGGTCCATGAGCGCCTGGCGGGGAGCCTGGCGGCCGCGGTGCTGGCGGTCGAGCGCGGCGCCCGGCTGGTGCGGACGCACGATGTGGCCCCCACGGTGGACGCCCTGCGCGTCGCCTGGGCGGCGCGCGATTCCGGGAAACCGGAATGAACCCTGACCGCTCAGGGTCTTTGAGAAACTGCCAGCCCGTAGGATGTGGTGAGCGAAGCGAACCGCATCGTTATACCCCTCGCCAAAATACCAGGCCGTCATTCCGGCAGGGACGGCAAATTGAAGGTGCCGGGCCAAATTCAAATAGGACAGGATTAACAAAATTTTTCAGGATTGACAGGATGCTTCAACTTTGTCATTTCGAGCTGCCGTCGCTCGACGGCACGAATCAAAACCCAGAAAAATCCTGTCAATCCCGCAAATCATTCTGTCAATTCCGTACGATTGGACAGGATCATTCGATAGCCCTGAACGGGGACTTTGACCAATGCAACCGAACGAACGCATCCTGGTGCTGTGCACCGGCAACTCCTGCCGTTCCCAGATGGCCGAAGGCTACCTACGCCATTTTGGGAACGAGCGGATCCAGGTCCGCTCGGCCGGTCTCGAGGCCCATGGGCTCAATCCGCGAGCGGTAAAGGTCATGGCCGAGGACGGCATCGATATCTCTGGCCATTCCTCGGACCGGATCGACCCCGACGGACTCCAATGGGCCTCCCTGGTAATCACCGTATGCGGACATGCCGACCAGCACTGTCCGGCCGTTCCCGGTGGGGTCGAGAAACGCCACATCCCCTTTCCCGACCCCGCCAAAGAAACCGGCTCGGAGCGGGAGGTACTGCCCAAGTTTCGAGAGGTCCGCGACCGGATCCGGTCCGCCATGCTCGAATTAGTTCGGGAGTTCGAACAACGTCGTGCGGTTTGAGGTCCCCCTGAACACGAGAGACAGGTGAAAAGGTGACACGGAAATACTTTGGTACCGATGGCATCCGAGGTCGGGTCGGCGAGGGGAACATCACGCCGGATTTCGCGCTCAAGCTGGGCTGGGCCGCGGGGCGCGTGCTGAGCGAGGGACAAGGAGGCGAGATTCTGATCGGCAAGGACACCCGCATCTCGGGCTACATGTTCGAGTCCGCCCTGCAGGCCGGTCTGGTGGCCGCCGGCGTAGACATCCGACTGCTCGGGCCCATGCCCACCCCCGCCATCGCCTACCTGACCCGTACCCTGCGGGGCATGGCCGGCATCGTAATCAGCGCCTCTCACAACCCCTACGAGGACAACGGCCTCAAATTCTTCTCGGCGGACGGAGACAAGCTGCCGGACGCGGTCGAATCGGCAATCGAGCAAGAGTGCGACCGAACGTTGCGAACCGTCGGCCCCGCGCAGCTGGGCAAGGTCAAGCGACTGGAGGACGCCCGCGGCCGTTACATCGAATTCTGCAAGGGAACCATCCCGACAACCCTGAACCTCAAGGACCTCAAAGTGGTGCTGGACTGCGCCAACGGCGCCACCTATCACGTGGCGCCGGACGTCTTCGAGGAACTCGGGGCCCAGGTGACCACCCTCGGGGGCAAGCCCGACGGATTCAACATCAATCGGGACGTGGGCTCCACCAACCCCCAGGCGCTCATGAAATCCGTCGTGCGGGAAGGCGCGGCTCTCGGGGTGGCCTTCGACGGGGACGGCGACCGGGTGCTGATGGTAGATCAGGCCGGCAACCTGATCGACGGCGACCAGCTACTCTACATCCTCGCCAAATCGCGCCGGGAGCAGCAATCCCTCAAGGGCGAGGTAGTGGGCACCCTGATGAGCAATCTGGGGCTGGAACACGCCCTGCGGGGGCTCGGCGTGGGCTTCGCGCGCACCCAGGTGGGTGACCGCTACATCATGGAGCATCTGAAGCAAAACGACGGCATCCTCGGCGGCGAGCCCTCGGGACACATCATCTGCCGGGATCGCACCTCCACCGGCGACGGCATCGTGGTGGCGCTCCAGGTATTGGCGGCCATGCAACAGGCCGACCAGGACCTGGGAGACCTGGCCGCCGGAATGCGGAAATACCCCCAAGTGCTCATCAACGTCCGCCTGGAAGAGCAAAAAGACATCCTCGGGCTCCCCGAGGTGCAGGATGCCGTCGCATCGGCGGAGCGGGAACTCGGCGAACAGGGTCGCGTCTTACTGCGCCCATCCGGCACCGAGCCCCTCATCCGGGTCATGGTCGAGGGGGCGGACCAGGCCCAGGTAACCGCCGTCGCCAACCACCTGGCGGACGAAGTACGCGCCCAAATAGGCGATTGAGGCCGCTGGCCGAGCTCGGGATAACACAGCCTCCGGTCACCAGCTACCAGAAGGGTAGGGTAGTGTTGTAATTTTGTTGTCCCTGGGTATATACGCCAAATCCCGAAAACCACAAATCTTAAGACACCACCAAGGATAGGATGGGCCAGGCGGAGCGTGCCTGTTCTCGGGTCCGAGACCTCGGTCATCCGCCAGGGGGTTTGAACCGGCATTCCTTGTCGGATGCACGAAGCCAAGTGTGCCCATCAAACCCAGCTCGATACCGCTTTGGATCGGGACCGAGCATATCGCACCGCTCTATCGGCGTACTCCAAAACATCAGACCGTCATTCCGGCTGGGACGCCGGAATCCAGTCGCCAGGGATGGCAAGTCTCAGAAATCGCCTATGCCTGATGTGTGCACGGTAGTGTTCTAACTTTGTTGTTTCCGGGATTCGGCGTATATACCCAGGGACAACAAAATTACAACACCACCAGTTTCGTGAAGGATTCACGTCCCGAAAAGCCCCACGCTCACCGTTCGCTGCCGCGGCCCGTCCAGCTCCACCAGCATAACGGATTGCCAGCGGCCCAGAGCCAATTCCCCGTCGAGGATCGAAACCACCTCGGAGCTTCCCAACAGCATCGCGAGCAGATGGGAATGGGCGTTCTCCGGCTCGTCCGGGGGGCAATCCCGTAGCCCGATATCATTGTGCAGGTAGCTGTCGTGCGGTGGGACCAGACGGGTGAAGAAACGCCGCACATCCTCCAACAGCCGTTCCTCATTCTCGTTGATGGTGATGGCCGTCGTGGTGTGACGGGAGGTCAGGGTCAGAAACCCCGTCGCGATACCACTGTCCGCAATCAGGGCGCGGATCCGGGGCGTAATATCGTGCAGGGCGATGCCCGATTCGGTGGAGACGGTGAGGAGCCGATGAATACTGAGCATATTTAAACAATCTCCGGAAGTTCATGTGATCGCTGGCCATACCCGCAATGCCAGGGCCCTGTCGCGGTTGAGCCTCCCTACCGCCTCCCGGTCCATTGAACGCAAATCGGCGCAAAGCGGTCGTCATCAACTTGCCATCGGCAACGGCTTTCGAGCCTGCTGATGGTCATTGGCGGCAAAAAATGATTCCTATGCTATCGGTACTTCAGCACGGCGGTACTAGATTCCTTGAGGGACCTGCCTCTTTACAAATGAGTCAAGTTTTTGCACTGCACAATTCTGTCTCTTGTTGGGCGGGAATCGCAAATTCTTTGAACCACGGATGGACACGCATAAACACAGATCACAATCCGTGTTTATCCGTGTACATCCGTGGTTCTTTGGTGCGGTTGGTCATGCCTCGTCGGTCTGAGGCCAAGCCTCGTTAGTTTTTAGGCAGCCTCTAAAGGGCCTGCTCCACGGGGGTAAAGACCAGGTCCCAATCGATGGTCAGGTCCGCAAGCGCCGTCGTGGCGCAGGGGCCCGTCGTGGGTAGAACCAGTGGTTTGTCGTATCCATCGGCCCCCGATCGGTACACGAAGAGAATCCGGTCGGTGGGGTGGACCAGCCAGTATTCCGAGACGCCGTGGCACTCGTAGAGCGTGCGTTTCTGGATCTGATCCTTGGCGGCGGTCGTGGGGGAGAGGATTTCGATAATCCAGTTCGGGGCGCCGCGGCAGCCCTTGTCGTCGAGCTTGGCGGGGTCGCAGATCACTGCGATATCGGGTTGGACAACGGTCGTTACGGCCTCGTCGGCCTCGTTGTGGTCCGGCAGACGGACGTCGAAGGGGGCGACATAGACCCGGCAAGGGTTCTCTTGCAGGTGATTGCCGATCTGGCGAGCCAGCTCGACGACGACATCCTGATGAATCCGAGCGGGCGCGGGGGACATGGCGTAGGGCTCGCCGTCGATCAGCTCCCAGCGTTCCTCCTCGGGCCAGGTGCAATAGTCCGCGTAGGTGAAGCGGCTGGATTGGTAGGCTGCCTGTGCCATGTCGATTGCCCGTGGTGCTTGCGGCGACGGATATCCGTGTAAGGTGTCGGGGGCGCCATCACCACCGCCGCCGACGCTCGCCGATGGTAGCACACGCAACTTGGTCGCAATTATTTGTGGGGACCTTAGAAAAATTGCAGGGAAGCGATTTTTCTAAGGTTCCCTGATGGTATCCTTAGCCGAGAATTCAAACCTGGTCAATCCATATCGAGGTGGAGCCTATCTATGAACGTTGCAGCTGGTACGCAGAAACATGTCTTCGCATTCACCGAGGGGGACGGAAAGAACAAGAAGCTCCTGGGCGGAAAAGGCGCGAACCTGTGCGAGATGACGCGGATCGGGTTGAACGTGCCCCCGGGATTCGTGATTTCCACCGCCGCCTGTCTCGAGTATCTGGACTCCCCGTCCCGTGAGCTGCCGGCGGGCGTCATGGAGGAGGTCCGGACCCAGATGGGCAAGCTGGAGACCCAGACCGGCAAGGGCTTCGGCAACGCCGACAATCCCTTGTTGGTCTCGGTGCGCTCGGGCTCGGCGCTGTCCATGCCGGGGATGATGGATACCATCCTCAACCTGGGCCTCAACGGCGCGACCCTGCAGGGCGTGATCACCCAGGCGGGCGACCGCCGCTTCGGCTACGACGCCTTCCGGCGCTTCATCCAGCTCTTCGGCAAGGTGGCGCTGAACGTGCCGGACGAGCGCTTCGACCAGCAATTCGAGGCGGTCAAGAAACGGGCCGGCGTCACGGAGGACGTGGCCTTGAGCGCCGAGGATCTCCGGGAGGTCAGCGACCGCTTCCTCGAGGTGGTGGCGGAGGCCACCGGTCGGCCCTTCCCCGAGGACCCCTTCCAGCAGCTCGAGATCGCCATCAAGGCGGTGTTCAACTCCTGGATGGGCAAGCGGGCCGTGGACTACCGCAAGCAGTTCAACATCACCCCGGACATGGCCAACGGCACGGCGGTAAACGTCCAGACCATGGTCTTCGGGAACCGCGGGGAGGACAGCGCCACCGGCGTGGCCTTCACCCGCAATCCGGGCACGGGCGAGAACAAGCTCTTCGGGGAATACCTGGTCAACGCCCAGGGCGAGGATGTGGTGGCGGGCATCCGCACCCCCAAGCCCATCGACCAGATGACGGCCGAGATGCCGCGGATAGCCCAGGAGCTCGCCGAGCTGCGCGACAGGCTGGAGACCCACTACCGAGAGGTCCAGGACTTCGAGTTCACCATCGAGCGCGGGCGGCTCTACTGCCTCCAGACCCGCAACGGCAAGATGAACGCCACCGCGATGGTGCAGACCTCGGTGGAAATGGAGCGGGAGGGCCTGATCGATAAACAGGAGGCCCTGCTGCGCATCCAGCCCGAGCTGCTGGAGCAGATGCTCTTTCCCCGCCTCGACCCCGGCGTGAGCGCCGAACCGGTAGCCCAGGGCCTGCCGGCCTCGCCGGGAGCCGCCTCCGGCATCGCCGTGTTCGACGCCGACCGCGCCGAGCAGCTGGGCAGGGAAATGGGGCAGAAGGTCATCCTGGTGCGCGAGGAGACCAAGCCCGAGGACATCCATGGCTTCTTCGCCTCCCAGGGCATCCTCACCTCCCGCGGCGGCAAGACCTCCCACGCGGCAGTGGTCGCCCGGGGCATGGGCAAGCCCTGCGTGGCCGGCGCCGAGGGCATCGGCGTCAACGTCGAGCGCCGGGAGGCCTACGTAGGGGAATCCAGCTTCCGCGAAGGGGACGTCATCACCATCGACGGCAGCTCGGGCAAGGTCTATCTGGGCGAGATACCCACCGTGGAACCCGAGTTCACCCAGGACCTCGATAAGCTGCTGGGCTGGGCGGACGAGGCGGCCCGGCTCCAGGTCTGGGCCAACGCGGACCTCCCCGACGACGCCCGCCGGGCCGTCCGATACGGCGCCGTGGGCATCGGCCTGGCCCGCACCGAGCGCATGTTCAACGCCGTGGACCGCCTGCCCATCGTCATCGACATGATCGTGGCCGAAACCCCGGAGCAGCGCCGGGAGGCCCTGGACAAACTGCTGCCGCTGCAGCAGGCCGACTTCCGGGAACTGTTCGAGGTCATGTCCCCGAACCCCGTCACCATTCGCCTGCTGGACCCGCCGATCCACGAATTTCTGCCGGACGCGCACCAGCTGCAACGCGACCTGGAGGCGCTACGCAGTCTGGGCGACACCTCCCGCGGCATGACGGTCCTCTCGGGCGCCATGAACCTCATCGGCACCTCCACCGAACGCCGCACCGAAATCGACGAAATACGGCGTCTGCTGGACCCGGCCCTGGTGGAAGCGGCCATCGCCAAGAAAGAGGCCATGCTGCACAAGGTACACGTCCTCTACGAGACCAACCCCATGCTCGGCCATCGCGGCGTGCGTCTGGGGCTGACCTTCCCGGAAATCTACGAGATGCAGATCCGGGCCATCCTGGAGGCGGCCGCCGACTGCGCCAAGGCGGGCATCGCGATTCAACCCCGGATCAAGGTGCCCCAGGTCTGTACCCAAGAAGAGCTGGTGCGGGTGCGGACCTACGTGGATAAGATCCACGCCGAGATCGAGCAGCGCGACGGGCGACCGGTGGACTTCAAATTCGGCACCATGATCGAAGTCGTGCGGGCCTGTATGCAGGCCGGCTCCCTGGCCGAGGTGGCGGAATTCTTCTCCTTCGGCACCAACGACCTCACCCAGGCCGCCTTCTCCTTCTCCCGGGAAGACGCCGAAAACAAATTCCTGCCCCTGTACAACCAGGCGGGAATCCTGCAAGACAACCCCTTCGAGGTACTGGATATCAAGGGCGTGGGCAAGCTCATGGAGCTGGCCGTGGCCTGGGGCAAGGAAACCCGTCCCGACATGCACGTAGGCATCTGCGGCGAGCACGGCGGCCATCCCGACTCCATCGGCTTCTGCCACCGGATCGGCCTGGACTATGTGAGCTGCTCGGCCCCGCGGGTCCCGGTCGCCCGGCTGGCCGCCGCCCACGCGGCCCTCCTCGCCGACTGAAGGTACTAGGGGGCGTTCTCAATTAACCGAATCCCCCGAAAATCAAATGCAGCAAACCCATACACTTGTCGGTGGGTCACC
>JAIZWN010000798.1 GCA_020443945.1 Candidatus Thiosymbion ectosymbiont of Robbea hypermnestra
ACCAAAGCAAAACAGGTTACGGTTTTGTCGGCACGCGCATCGCAATCTGCTAATAGGACAGGATTAACAGGATTTTCTTAGATTTTCAGGATGATTTTTTGTGGGTTCTGAACCTTCGCCGCACGGTGACACTGGGTCCAAAATTGACCCCTAGTCCGCTGTCGATTCCCGTTGCGACCAAGTCATTGACCAACGGAATTTCCGCCGCCCGCGGAACCGTTTCAAGCGCTTTGAACTCACGGGTGTTCGCGGTTCTTGGTCCGTAGATTACCCGCCGTAAACAAATCTTGTTCATCCTGCAAATCCTGTTAATCCTGTACGATTGGAAGACCGCACGAACCACGCAGAATGGCTCGACCTGTCAGCGGTGGCGCTGTAACTTTGTTCTCCTTCCCGATCACTTGCCGGCGGCGCTCGATCAGCTCGATCACGTCGTTCACCATGGCCTGCGCGACCAATCGGTTGCCCGGCTCGGAGAGATGGGTCACGTCCACATAATAAGGGGCCTCCAGAGCCTCGAACAGCGCGCTGATGTCGTGAAAACCGGGATGGCCGTTCAGCCTCGTGGATTGCCGTACCTCTCGATAGATGGCCGCGAACGCCTCCTCGTAGATGGTGAGACCCTCGGCCGCGGGGGCGGCCTGCTCGCTGGGCGAGCGGTGGCGCTTGAAGAAGAGGTTGGGCTGCCAGTAGAACAGGGATTCGAACCCGTAGCGGCGGCCCAGGGACGCGATGAAGGCCAGGTTGGCGGCATAGATATGCAGGGTTTGCCGGACCACCTCCTCGCCCGGCGGGCGGGCCTGTAAGCGATCGTCCGCCGGTGACCGGACGCGCCGCCGCAGTCCCGCCAGGAAACGCTCGAACCCCCACAGGTTGCGGTCCAGAAACCGGCGACCAAGGTTCCCCGACAAGCGTCGCGGCCGGTCGAGGAGAGCAAATTCCGCGTGTCGTCGCCACTCGTTCTGCGGGATACCCGCCGCCGCATTCATGGCGGACGCGAATACCTCGTTGATGCCGTCGTAAAAAAGCGCGATATCCGGGCGTTCGCCACGGTGGATGCCGCGCAGCAGGACAATCGCCTCCTGGGTGCTGACATAGCCGAGCTGGCCGTAGTTCGTCACCTCGGCGCGATACCCCCGCGCGTGCAGCAGCTTGCTCAGGTGGGAGGCGATGGTGTAGTCGTCCCGCGCGCCCCAGCCCCACATGGTCGAGCCGCCGAAGGCGAAGATCCGCACCGGCGGCGGATCATCGAGGATATCGTCCCGCGACGGCGGGTTCCAGGTCGCCCGCAGGCCGTTCCGATCCACACGGATATACCGGCCCTGGTAGGGAGGACGCCGCCAATAGACATAGGGCTGCCAGGGAAACGGCCGGACCCTCTCGAGCTCCCTGAAATACCCGTGGGTCCATGTAGCGCCCTGATAGGCATCGGCCCGCGCCCAGCGATCGATCTTGTCTTCGGCGACTTGGTGCTCGGTCAGCGGCCGATCCAGGAGCCAATCCCTGGCCGTCAACGCCAGGCGCAGCCCCGCCTCGCCCAGGACAATCAGCAGCAGCAGGATGCCCAGGATCAGCCAGCCCGTGCGCAGGCC
>JAIZWN010000799.1 GCA_020443945.1 Candidatus Thiosymbion ectosymbiont of Robbea hypermnestra
ACTAGGGGGCGTTCTCAATTCTCACACAAAGACACCAAGCCACAAAGGGATCGTGGGTCATGGGTAAGGCGCCCGTTAGCTGTCATTCCGGCAGGGATTGCCGGAACCTGTGAGGTCCAACTTTTGCACCCTCTGCGCAGAAGCCCGGAACCACACGGCTCTCGATGGGAGGCCTCGGGTCGCCGTCCCTCCCTGGCAGCGGCAGATTCCGGCGTCCCAGCCGGAATGACGGCTTAACTTAATGGCATTGGGTACTGAGGGACCTTGAAAAATGGTGGGGCATCCCTGCCCCGCTCGGGCGCCTTGAATCTTTCAAGGCGCCCACTGGCCGGAGCGGTTTCGTGGATCAAGCGCCTCGACGAATCGAGACACTACGACGGACTACAAAATCCGCTTTCCGAATTTGGAGTCATGGCTCCGCTCTTGGTAGCCTCCGCCAGCGGGATCACAGTCAGGTCAGGCGTCTGCCATGCCTTTTTTGCGTGGCGCCGTGGGTCGGTTTTCAACTGGGGTTGGGGAGTGTGCAGCGTTTTGCTCATGGGTTCACCTCGGTTTACGGGTTGTTGGATAGAAGGGACCTTGAAACATTGCTTCCGTGCAATTTTTCAAAACGCGAAGTAAAAACGCAGCCTCCGCTTCGCTTCCTGTTTCAAGTACTTACGTACCTGAAACAGGGCGAGGTATTCCTGCCCCGCTCGGGCGCCTTGAATCTTTCACGGCGCCCAATATTCGGGCACATGCCAGAGTAATCAGAAGTACTTCGACCTCTTGTTTGGGCTCAGGCGTTTGCGTTTGGTCAATCACCTCCTGCATTCTTTCCAGATCGACATAGTGAGCCGCCGGATGCCGGGTACCCGGTTTCGTCGCAAGCAGCCTGAATAATTCAGGTAATGCTTCCACTGAAACCGCGCCAATGACGCCGAAGGCGGCAGATTCCACTTTCGAGTTATGCCGGCGGAGCGTCTCGGGCAATACGCCGACAACGGCTCTGCGCATAAGCGAACGTTTCCACCCCTGCTGTACGAATTGCTCTGGTGGCGTGCCCAGCGCAAACTCGAGAATCCGTTGATCCAGAAGGGGGTAGTGATATACGAGCCGTTGCCGAGTCCCATTGATGGCCCAGGCCTCGATGCGCCGGGTGAGATGTCCATTATCGAGCCAACGCCATTGCATCCTTTGTACCGAGGGCCGTTCCCGTAACGATGGCCCACGCAGTGCGGTTACCGCCTTGCGATGCCGGGCCGCGAAATGTTCCTGAATACAGGTCATGGGGTAACCTCCCGGGCGACGCCCCTGCCAGCGCATCCAGATTGGCTCGGGAATCAGTGGATACAGCACCTTGCTGTAGGTCACACCCACATATTGTCTGAGTCGTTCGCGTAGTCCCGTTGCTTCGCTCAGTTTCAGCAGCGATAGGAGCTCCTGGTGTAATTTCCACCAGCGTCCTCGCAAGAAGAGAGTCGACCAATACCCCCAGCCATGCCCGGTAATCGCTTCATCTCCGCCCCACCCCGAGAGCATGATGCGTACCTTGTTTTGGGTGGCTTGTCTCTGGGTAAGCTCCTCACGCAGCATCATTTCGTAAGGTCGGCGGGTAAAATCTCGCCGATAGGTCCGGACCATATCCTCAGCCTTCAAGTCGATGTAATGGCATTGGATCGATTCGCGGTCACACAGGGTTTGGATCAATTGGCGCTCATCATCGGGTAATTCTCCGGTTGCCGGCAGCGCCGGCGACCACGAATAGGCCGTTAGCGTTTGTCCTTGCTCTCGTAATCGTTGCGCGGCGATAGCCGTCACCGTCGAGGAGTCCAGGCCGCCACTGAGGTGGGCGCCTACCGGAAAAGGGGTGCGCACCCGACATCGCACCGCTTCAAAAAGGAGTTCGCGTAACTGCTCGGCATACGCCTCGTCCGAAGGCAAGCGCACATCCTGTACGCAGTCCACGGACCAATACCGGGTCAGCTGATGATGTTTTTTTGTAATGACCAGCTGGTGAGCGGGTGGCAGTTTGACAATATCGGCAAAAAATGTGCGCTGCTTTTCCGCAAACGCACTATCTTCTTGCAGATAAAGCGCGAACAAGGCTTCATTCAGGCGTCGAGGCACCCGAGAACAGGCTAAGATCCCTTCGATATCGGAGGCAAAAACAAATACTCTGTCATCATTATAGTAATAAAAGGGTTTGCAACCCATAATATCGCGACCACAAAAGAGCCATTGCCGTCGCCGGTCCCAGATGGCAAACGCGAAGTCGCCAATCAGCTTCTCGACACAGTTTTGTCCCCAGCGTTCATAGGCAAACAGAATCAACATACCGTCGGTCATCGTTTGCCGTTCGCGGGGCGCAATATTGAGCATTGCCGCAAGATGCTCCCGATTATCGATCCGCGCATCCGCCGTGATGATCAGATGGGGATGACGGCAATGGGCGACAGGTAATTGCTCATACAATGATTCCGGGGTGGTATGCAGCATCAGATGACCGAGACCAACCGGCCCGTCGCGCCAACTCGATTGACCATCAGGCCCCCAGTCGAGTAAAGCCGCGGTTAACGGCGCGAGCGTTTGGGGCGTCACAATGTCATCATTTTTGTAGAAGATACCGTAAATTCCGCTCACATGTATTCTCACTTTTATCTTTGTGCGTTGAAATCTTCTTCGATTCGTCGGCTGAGCTGATCCATGGAAAAATGGCTTTTTGGGCGGCGAACACGCTTCAGTTGCCTATGATTGAGAATATTCGTTATTTGTCGAAAAACGTTTTCCTGAATACCCAAGCCTTTCACATATTCCGCCCTGAAAATATTGTCCACCAGCAACTCGAACTGTTCGCCTGGGCTTAGCGATTCAATCAAAACCTCTGAAACATCGCTTGGGCTGAGAAGATAAATGGCATGCAGCGGTATGGCGCGATGGATCAATTCTTCGGATAAAATCAGTGTATATTTATCCTCTTTGTGCCAGATCCGTTGCATGGCGCGAACGTCATATCCCAGGTGCTCAATGGCATCACGACATAGTCTGATTTGCGCGAAACCAGGAAGCACCTGGGGGGCAGTGCTGTCAGAGAAACCAATCGTACATAAATCATCCGTCAAAATGGAATATTTACGCCGCAAAAATTGCGCCACCAATGTCGACTTGCCCGAGCCGGAGGACCCCAAAAACAGAATGGCGCCTTTTTGAGTGTGAATGGCGCTCGAGTGCAGGATCAACTGTCCACGCTGATGGAGTAAAGCACCAAAACCTTGCGACAACAAATAAAGCCGTATAATCTCATGTGGACAATCATCGGGCTGAATAATAATGTTTTTCCCGGAGCTTACTAAAAACCTGGCGATACCGGCCAATTTCAGGAAATAGACGCCGGGTTTAACCTGGCTGAACCCATCATCATAGACACAATCAGGCAGCTGGTCCGATAGATGGCCAAAGCAAATCGTAACATCCGGTTCCGATTGGGGAGGCTGACGGGATTTAAGTTCCGGACAAACGAGCTCTGACGCAATACATAAACCATGCGCACTATAATAGTATAATTCTCGTGAAAATGCTTTAGCTTGCATTCTTTTGCTTAACCGAAAATACATAGCGCAGCCTATCGGTCGCAACCAAAAAGCATACCCTAGATACCAGGGCATCTTGAAAAGTTCAAGGTACCCGTGCGGGGCAGGGAGGCCCCGCCATTTTTCAAGGTCCCCATTATCTCAGGGCGAGCGCGTATAAACTCCTATCCAAACACGACCTGAGCGCGATAGTCGTCATCCCAAGTGGCTTGGCGTCGCTTCTGAGCCAAGCGGCGGGAGGAAGGTTCCTGCTCCAACAAATTCAGGCACAAATGCCGAATGG
>JAIZWN010000800.1 GCA_020443945.1 Candidatus Thiosymbion ectosymbiont of Robbea hypermnestra
GTTGCGCGAGCTTGCAATAGGGGTAGCTATTCCTGCGCTCACGCGCCTCGCGGCTGGCCGTTTCTCGCCGCGCTGAGAGCGAAAAATAAGGTGAAACGAGGCACTAGCGTACTCGGATGGACACCCCTCCTATGGAATTGCTTCTGACCGTCATCCGCTACCAGAACCGCCCGCCACAGCGGCCGCTGACGGCGCGGATCGGCATAACCGGCGGGACCATCGGGCGCGGCCCCGAGAATGAGCTGGTGCTTGCGGATCCAGAGCGTTGGGTGGGGCGACAACATGCCAGAATCGTTTTTCGCGAGGGCGCTTTTTATCTGACGGACACCAGCAAGAACGGGACCTTCGTGAGCAGCGCCGCGGAACCGCTGCATGAAGGCCAGGAGATCGAGCTGCACGACAACGACGAACTGGGCATCGGCAGCTACGAAGTCCGCGTTTCCCTCGCGGCCTCCCAGCCTCAGTCCACCGCGCCCGCGGATCCCTTTGCCGGCGGTAAGCCCGCGCTCGATTCCTATGCTCAGCTCCCATCCGGCCGGACCGCGCCCGATATCCTGGACCTGGCCGCGGGGACCTCGACGGCAGGCGATCCCTTCTCCTCGCCGGCGGCCGGGCAGAAAACGCCTACGGGGCCCGACGACTGGCTGATCTCGGGATCCCCGGAGAAAGGGCCCGGGACGTTCGGGATCGGGCGCGAGCCCGCCGGGGCCCCGGCTTCCCCGACGGCGCCGGATCATACCCCCGACGCGAACGCCTGCTACAGCCCGCCCGCGGCGATTCCGGAAGACTATGACATCCTGGCGGACGCCTCGCGTCCGACCCCAATCGCCGATGCGCCCGAGTCTCCAGCCGCCCCGGCTATTCCGGGCACGGACCCACTTGCCGGTGGCCCCGAGTCCCCAATCGCCCCGACCGCCTCGGAGCCGGTTCCGCTTGCCGGCGGTCCCGAGCCCCCGACTGCCGCGACCGCTCCGGGCACGGACCCGCTTGCCGGTGGCCCCGAGCCCCCAATCGCTCCGACCGCTTCGGAGCCGGTTCCGCTTGCCGGCGGTCCCAAGCCCCCGACTGCCGCGACCGCTTTGGGCACGGACCTACTTGCCGGTGGTCCCGAACCCCCGGCTGCCGCGACCGCTTTGGGCATGGACCCACTTGCCGGCGGTCCCGAGTCCACGTCTGCCCCGATCGTGCCGGACCCGGCCCGATTCACGGAGCAATCGGCACCGGCACCGGCCCCCCCCGCGGCGGCAAGGACCGGAGAGACGCCCCGGCCGACGCCCTCCGCGACCGGCGAGACGGATGCGATCCAGGCCTTCCTCGCCGGGTTGGATGTCGGGGCGCTGCCGGCCGATCCGCAGGCCCAGACCGTACTCATGCAGACGGTGGGCCTGCTCCTGCGGGCGATGACCGAGGGACTGATGCGGGTCCTGATGGGCCGAACCAGCTTCAAGAACGAGCTGCACCTGGAAATGACCACGATCCAGTCGCGAGAAAACAACCCCTTCAAGTTCTCGGTCGACCCGGAAGACGCCCTCACCCACCTGCTGTTTCGATCGAGCCGTGGGTTTCTGCCCCCCCTGGAGGCGGCCCGTGAGGCCTTCGACGACATCCAGCGCCATGAGATGGCGATGGTTGCCGGTCTCCGCGCGGCGCTCCATGCCCTGTTGAAACGCATGGATCCGGCGGAGCTGGAGAATCGGTTTCAGGCCCGCTCCGTCCTCGACAACCTGATGCCGCTGGCCCGAAAGGCAAAATACTGGGATCTGTTCACCGCAACCTACCAGGAGATCTCGGCGGATGCGGCGGACGATTTTCTCAACCTGTTCCGGGACGCCTTCACGCGCGCCTACGAGGATCAGGCAGCGCGCCTCCGGCAGACCGGACCCCGCGACAACACATAGGGTATGAGCGGAATATGCGGAATAAGGTAGCGGGAGGACAGCCGCGAATTCGGCCCACGGCGGTTCGGGTACGGCCGCGGGTTCCGGCAAAACGACCGCGGGTGGAAGCAATCCGGATGACGGCGCATGGGCAGTAAGGTCGGCAGCCTGGGGAGGATCGGTGGTCGAGCCGCCATTGCGGTTGCGGCCCTGCTGTTTGTCCTGGTCCTGTCGGGGTGCGGCTCCAAAGGGCCCGCCCCCGTGTATGGTGGCTATGGTCCGGCACCGGCCGGCCATTACCGCGTCCGTGGCGGCGATACCCTGCACAAGATCGCCAGACGGTACAAGGTCAACTATAAAACGCTGGCGCGCTGGAATAAATTGGGCCCCCCCTATCGCATCTACGCGGGCACGCTCTTGCGCGTGAAGCCACATGGCTCGACCAGCCGCGGCGGCAGGCAAAAGACAAAGACGGCGAAAAGGACGACGACTCGGTCGCGTACCAAAGGCACGACCAGCAAATCATGGCGGACGACGAACCGGGATACGTGGGCGGCATCGGGACTGCATTGGCGGTGGCCGCTCACGGGCAAGGTCGTGCAAGGATTCCGCCGCGGGGACCGCACGCGACAGGGCATTCGCATTGCCGGTCGTCCCGGTCAGAAGGTACTGGCCGCGGAGAGCGGTACCGTGGTCTACAGTGACAGCGGCCTCAAGGGCTATGGAAACCTTATCATCGTCAAACATAACGCCGACTATTTGAGTGCCTATGGCTTCAACCGACGGCTGCTGGTGAGCGAAGGCGCCCGCGTGAAACGCGGTCAGGGCATCGCGGAAATCGGGCAGGCGTCCGACGGGGCGTATCGTCTCCACTTCGAGGTTCGCAGAAAAGGCACCCCCGTGGATCCCCTGAGATACCTGCCGTAAGGCGGTGGTCGGGTACCTGAAAAATTCAAGGCGCCCTGTAGCTGTTCGGGCGCTTCACTTATCTATAAAAAAACAAAGACTCAGGATTCATGAGGTGCGAGGGTCAGATAGCTGGAAAATACGGCATTTTCGTGCGTTTCCGCGCGCTGGAAGCACAACCTCTTGTACCTGAAGCGTTACAAGCGATTGGCGGAGGATGACAGACCGGCACCGGAAATCGCCCAGATCCGGCTAAGGACATTTTCAACTAAGAGGGAGGGTTCACATGATGAGAACCAATGACCGGGATGAGTTGGATTCGGGGTTCGGGATCGGCGACGACGCCATCAGGGAGTCGCTGGACGATTCCGAACCGGAAGTGATCGACAGCAGGACCAATAGTGACGATGAATCGTCGGACGCGGTTACCTCGGCATCGACCCGGTTCGCGGCGGGGGTCGGTGATTTCGACGTAGCGCGCCTGTACCTCGACGAGATCGGCGGCTCTAAGCTACTGACGGCCGAGGAAGAGGTATATTTCGCCCGCCTCACCCACAAGGGCGACAAGGCCGCGCGACAACGCATGATCGTCAGCAACCTGCGGCTGGTAGTCAAGGTTGCGCACCGTTATCTCAACCGCGGGCTTCCCCTGTCGGACCTGATCGAGGAAGGGAATCTCGGTCTGATCCGCGCCGTGGAGAAGTTCGATCCAGAACGTGGCTTCCGCTTCTCGACCTACGCCATCTGGTGGATTCGCCAGAGCATAGAGCGGGCCATCATGAACCAGACGCGCACGATCCGGCTGCCCATCCATGTGGTCAAGGAGATCAATGTCTACCTCAGGACGGCCAAAAGGCTTGCCCAACAGCTCGACCGCGAGCCTACGACGGAGGATATTGCGGACCTGCTGGACAAACCCAGCGAAGAGGTCAAACGCATGCTCGGTCTGAACGAGCATATCACCTCGATCGACACCGCCTACGACGGCAAGGATGCGGATAGACACCTGCTGGATCGATTGAGAGACGAAGCAGCCGGCGATCCCGCGGACAAAATCCAGGATCAGGATATCCGGTCCGGCATGCACCAATGGCTGGAAAAACTCAGCGGTAAACAACGCGCGGTGGTGGAACGCCGGTTCGGACTCCACGACCACGAGACCTCCACCCTGGAGGGCGTGGCCCAGGAACTCGGCGTGACCCGCGAACGGGTCCGCCAGATCCAGATCAACGCCCTGAGGCAGCTGCGGGACATCCTCGAGAAAGAAGGCTTCTCCCCGGAAGCCCTTTACAGATAACCATCGGTTCGTCCCGCGCCGAACGTTCGGGCGGTACGACGCCTGATCTCGACCGCTAACGAAGAAAAATCCTGGCGTTCCCTTGCTCAATCCAATTTCTTGCCCATGAGAACACAGGTATCCCGCCGGCCGGATGGGTCCGGACCGGTGGGAAAAGTCGGGTAGGATGGGCAAAGCGAGCGCCCGGCAGGCTGGTCGAGCGTTCCGGTCAGGCCACGGCGGTTCCCAAACCCCGGCGGCTGGTCGAATGCCCACAGCGCCGCGTGCCCATCAATCCGGCTGGAGGCACATTACAACCTTCTGAAAGGACAGGATTCACAGGATTTCTCAGTCGGGTAGGATGGGCAAAGCGAGCGCCCGGCAAGCCGGTCGAGCGTTCCGGTCAGGCCACGGCGGTTCCCAAACCCCGGCGGCTGGTCGAATGCCCACGCCGCGTGCCCATCAATCCGGCTGGATACTCATTGCAACCTTCTAATAGGACAGGATTAACAGGATTTTTCAGGATTGACAGGATACTTGATTTTTTGCTTTGAGCTTTCGCGCCCGGTGGCGCCGACCAAAACGAAGAAAAATCCTGTCAATCCTGTTAATCCTGTACTATTTTTCCGGCTCCCACGCTGGAACATAGGAACGAGCACAAAAACCCGTTATTGTCATGGTTATCCGCAGATTACGCCGATTTTCACGAATTTGCGTTTTTTCATCGGCGAGAATCCGCGTAATCCACGGATTCAAGCATCACGGATCACAAAATGACAACACTACCCGTAGTTGCTGTCAGGTTTTTCTGTTCTCCTCTCCGAGTTTCTGCACAAGTACGGCTTCCGCATCACGGTTGACCTCCGCAATTGTGGGTATTTTAGTATTCATTCCGATGTCAGCTCCACTACCAGCTCGAGTGGTGATACGAAGTATGGCCGCTTTTCAAAATCAAGCGCCTTCAGTTTCTTTAAGCGGTCTTTGAATTGAACAGGTGTCAAAGTAGATTAACATGTAAACACTTTACCAGCTTTAGCCGCAATGCTATTACCAGGCGTTACTGGCCGGTAAAAAAGATACCGGCATCTTCATATCTGACCAACTGTCTTTCATCGATTAAACGGCGGCAACATCCAAACGGTCCGCACAGCAGACCCTACCCACTTGCTGCAGGACGTAGGATGTGGTGAGCGCCGGCTGTGCAGGGACGCACAGCAGGCCGCGAACCGCATCATTGGTGACTCGTGCCCAACACACCGCTGTTAGGTACGCTCACCGTCCATCGATGCGGTTCGGCCATCCCTGGCCTCACCATATCCTACGGCTTTGCCCAACCTTGTAGTCTGACGACTGTCTTTCATTCGTGAAATGGGGGCAATACGCGAATGGTCCGCACAGCGGACCCTACGTTCCGTGGGTTTTCTGTTGTTGTCTACTCTGGCGTTTACGCAGCGTTTGCGTTTTTTTGTGCCAGAACTCGAGCTCCTGCTCACGAGACATGTGTGCGGTCAGCGCGGCGACCCTTTCCGCGCCTTTGCGTTTCCATCGAATACATTTGGGTTCACAAATCGCCATATGAAATCACCGATGACGGAGAATAGAGGTGCATTCAGCCGATAAAAGCCGATGGTGTTGTCAGGTAACACCAGGACAGCACGACCAGCACTGTAAACAGGATGTTTGCCACCACTAGCGCGATCCGCCGTGGGACTGGATTGGATAGATACGAGCGTAGAATCGCCTCCGGTCCAACCTCCCCCAGCGGCAGGGAGACAACGAGCCAGACCGTTGAGGCCCCGAGCCATAAGGTCGCCAACAGTCCCGCCTCCTTGCTCTTAGCCAGCGCGATCTCCATCAGTCCCGACAGGATCACGAGCAAGACTATTGCCGACAGGAGTGCCCCGACCAGCCTCGGTATTCTGAAGCCACGCAGCCGACCGAACGCCTCCAGTCCAAGGTTGAGCGTTGCGACGATCAGAAGCGGCGTCGCCACTGCCGCGAATGAGGGCGGAAACGCCGAGAATGCGCCGAACCCCACATAGACCCATGGCGTGGCCAGCAGGCCAAGCAGCAAGGCGCCGATTCCGGCCGCCACCGGGTCCCGCCACCGTCCGGCGGTCATGGGCGCAGGTCCCGTGCGGACCGAGCGGACATGCGGGTCACGAAACCGGAAACCTGAATTCCCGCTCGAACGCGATACGGGTGATAAGAGGCGCGTAGCCGTGCTGGTGCTGAAGCTGCCACCATGCCGTGATGCCCGCCGCCGCGTCGGTGTCGATACCGCCATCGGCGCCGAATTCCCGAAGGTCGTCGTCATCGAGCCCGAACACATCGTAGAACACGTACTCCAGCTTGATGAAATATTCGCCTTTGCACCGGTCGTAGTAATAGTCCTTTGCCACCACGATCCCGTGCTGGATTGCATTCACCATCAGCGCCAACCCGTTGTCAAAATCTCTCGTTTGTAGCCAATCGGTCCCACGGTTGAAGGCCGGTACGCCCAGGTCTGTCGGGGGAACGGCTTTGTTGATGTCCCAGCCGGCGTTCTCCAGTGCCTGGTGGATCCGCGTCCGCCCTTCGCTACGCTCCCGCGAATTCGGTGCGGACAGTGCCCGGCTGACAAAGGAGGCGATATTGGGATGCGCCTCGGCCGCGGCGGTCAAATCTTCATTGCTCCAGAACTCGACGGCCCTCTGCGGCGTGAGGAAGGCGTCGAACAGCTGCTCTGCCATGTCTGACCTATCGTTCCACGGGAACCTGAACATGTTCGACGCGAATATTATCAACAGCCTGCGCATCGTGTTTTCCAGCGAGGCGGTGGTCGTGCCGACACTGGGGCTGCCCTGGGGCAGCGCCCGACTGGTGGAAAAGGAGAGGTCCTGCCCGAAGCTCAGTGCGTGCCCACCGGGAAGCCCGGGATCGGCGAAAGTGGTTGTGGGCGTCAAATAGCTGGCTGTCGCGATGGCGATGATTTTCGGTTGCCTGAGGCGGAATTCCTTGCATTTCTGGACGAAGACCCATGCCTGTTTGGTGATCGGTGCGCAGCCCGGCTGGGTGCGTGTCACCTCTACCAACTCGCCGGGCTCCGCCTCCACCATTGTATTAGGCTCTGTTCCCGCTCGGATCCAGACCTGAGCCCCCTCCGCAACCTGCAAGCCGGGCATCGAGGCCTCTTCCAGTGACAGCTTATCGCTGGTCGTAGTCCAGGTGTAGGTCCCTGCCCCAAATGTAGTCCAGGTGTAGGTCCCTGCCCCAAATCCTGCCGGCGGCATGTCGGTGGCGTACAGCAACGCCGATTCTTCTGCTTCGAGCGTCATAAACTCGGGCGCGAGCGTAAAGTCCGTCGGGCAGCAGCATAGGATGGATGAGAGCGGATCTATCCTATCGTCCAGGTCCTCGTCCTCCGAGGGGGCATTACCACCTTTGGCCTGCTTTTCCGCCATGCGCCGGCGGTATTCCGCGACCCAAGCCCTACGGCCCTCGGCGTCTTCGGCGGAAGTCGGATGCAGCGGCGTGTCGCCATTGGGTCCACGCAACTTCTGCCCGCGGGGATGCAATGCGTAGAACCAGGCGTTGGTCTCCGCAACGATCTCCGGGGCCAGCGGGTGTAGGCTCATCGGCGTCTCGCGAGCAGGACGAAGATGGCCGTTTCTTCGATTCGGTCGAGCTTAGTCGCCGGAGACAGATCCCGGCGCGAGAGGATGTCGCATGCCCAACGTTCGCGTGCACCGAACCCGACGCCGAGTGTGGCGCAGAGGTCGACATAGCGCCCGAGCATCCTCATGGACCGGAAGCCCGTGTCATGGGCGAAGGTGATGTCGGGTTCGAGCGCGGAAGCGATCTCTTCTGGCCCCCGGCCAGCACAGGCTTTCGGATGACGTTCGATCGTCCGGTCCGCAAGTTGGCGGGCGACGGTGTGAAGGCGGTCTTTGGCGAAGACGCTAAGTTGTTCCTCTGAAATCGTTAACACTTCGTTCTTCTCTGTGTGCTCTGTATCTTTGCGGTTGTTTTCAGGTGGCGAGGCGGCGCAGGACGTAGTGGAGGATGCCGCCGTTGCGGTAGTAGTCCACCTCGTTGGGGGTGTCGATGCGCACCTTGGCGGTGAGGGTTTTTGCGCCGCCGTCGGCGGCGGTTGCCTTGACGGTGACTTTTTTGGCCTGGCCGCCGTCCAGCCCTTCGATATCGAAGGTTTCGTCGCCCGTGAGGCCGAGGGAGGCAGCGTTCTCGCCGTCCAGGAACTGGAGGGGCAGGATGCCCATGCAGACCAGGTTGGTGCGGTGGATGCGCTCGTAGCTCTCGGCGAGGACGGCCTTGACGCCCAGCAGCCGGGGGCCCTTGGCGGCCCAGTCGCGGGAGGAGCCGGAGCCGTATTCCTTGCCGGCGATGACGATGGCGGGGACCCCTTCGGTCTGGTAGCGCATGGCGGCGGCGTAGATGGAGAGCGGCTCGCCGCTGGGCTGGTGGCGGGTGACGCCGCCTTCGGTGCCCGGGGCCATGAGGTTGCGCAGGCGGATGTTGGCGAAGGTGCCGCGCATCATGACTTGGTGGTTGCCGCGGCGGCTGCCCAGGCTGTTGAAGTCTGCCTGCTTCACGCCCTGGTCGAGCAGGTACTGGCCGGCGGGGGAGTCGGGCTTGATGGCACCGGCCGGGGAGATGTGGTCGGTGGTGATGGAGTCCCCGAGCAGGGCCAGACAGCGGGCGCCCCGGATGTCGGGCGCCGCCCCGACGGTGAGGCTCATCCCCTCGAAGTAGGGCGGTTTGCGGATGTAGGTGGACTCGGGCCAGTCGTAGGTCTGGCCGGTGGCGGCGGCCAGGGACCGCCAGCGTTCGTCCCCGGCGAAGACGTCGGCGTAGGCGGCCTTAAATTCGTCCGCGGTGACATTGGCGGCGATGGCCTGGCGGATCTCGTCCTGGGTCGGCCAGATGTCCTTGAGGTAGACCGCTTTGCCGTCTTTGTCCTTAGCCAGCGGTTGTCGGTAGGGGTCGATGTCGATGCGCCCGGCGATGGCGTAGGCCACGACCAGGGGCGGGGAGGCCAGGTAGTTCATGCGCACTTCGGCATGGACCCGGCCCTCGAAGTTGCGGTTGCCCGAGAGGATGGAGACGGCGCACAGGTCCTTTTCGGCGATGGCCTGGGAGACCGGCTCGGGCAGGGGGCCGGTGTTGCCGATACAGACGGTGCAGCCGTAGCCCACGTTGTGGAAGCCGAGCCGCTTCAGGGGCTCGATCAGTCCCGCGCGCGCCAGGTAGCGGGTTACGGCCAGGGAGCCGGGACCCAGGGAGGTCTTGACCCAGGGCGCGGCCGTAAGACCGCGCGCGGTCGCCTTTTTGGCCACCAGACCGGCGCCGAGCATGACCGAGGGGTTGGAGGTGTTGGTGCAGGAGGTGATGGCGGCGACCACGATGGAGCCGTCGGAGAGCTCGACCTCCCGACCGTCGATCAGGGCCTTGGCCGATCCCGAGTCGGGGATGCCGCGCTCCTGCTTGAGCTCGGCCAATGCCTTGGGGAAGTGGGTCGCCAGGTCGGTGAGGGGTACCCGATCCTGGGGACGCTTGGGACCGGCCAGGGAGGGGACCACGGTGCCGAGATCCAGCGTCAGGGTTTCGGAGTAGTCCGCCTCCGGGGATTCGGCGGTGTGGAATACCCCCTGGGCCTTGGCGTAGGCCTCAACCAGTGCCACCTGTTCCTCGCTCCGCCCGGTGAGGCGCAGGTAGTCCAGGGTTTCCCGGTCGATGGGGAAGAGGCCGCAGGTGGCGCCGTACTCGGGCCCCATGTTGGCGATGGTGGCGCGCTCGCCCATGGGCAGGGAGCCAATGGCGGGGCCGTAGAATTCCACGAACTTGCCCACCACCCCATGGCGACGCAGCCGGTCGACGATGGTCAGGACCAGGTCGGTGGCGGTCACGCCTTCTTTGAGTTCGCCGGTGAGCTTGAAGCCTACGACCTTGGGCACCAGCATGGAGACCGGCTGCCCGAGCATGGAGGCCTCGGCCTCGATGCCCCCCACGCCCCAACCGAGCACGCCGATGCCGTTAACCATGGTGGTGTGGGAGTCGGTGCCCACGCAGGTGTCGAAGTAGGCCTGGGTAGCACCTTCGATGGGTTTCGAGAAGACTACCCGCGACAGGTATTCCACGTTGACCTGGTGCACAATGCCGGTATCCGGGGGGACGACCTTGAAGCCGTCCAGGGCGTTCTGCCCCCATTTCAAGAACTTGTAACGCTCCTGGTTGCGCTGGAATTCGAGCTCGGCGTTTTTGGCGAAGGCGTCGTCCGAACCGAAGTAGTCCACCTGCACCGAGTGGTCGATGACCAGCTCGGCGGGTTGCAGGGGATTGATCTTTTTGGGGTCCCCGCCGAGTGCCTGCATGGCGTCACGCATGGCGGCCAGATCGACCACCGCCGGCACCCCGGTGAAGTCCTGCATCAGCACCCGGGCCGGACGGTACTGGATCTCGTGGGAAGGCTCGGCCTGGGGGTCCCAGCTCGCCAGGGCCTCGATATCCGCGCGCCGGACGGTTACGCCGTCCTCGTTACGCAGGAGGTTTTCGAGCAGGATCTTGGTGGCGTAGGGAAGGCGTGCGCTTCCCTCGATGGCGTCGAGACGAAAGAGCTCGTAGCTCTTTTCCCCCACCCGGAGCTGGGACCTGGCCTGAAAGCTGTCTTGCATGATCGACTCCGCCGTTGTGCGTGGATAAGCAAATGAGACGCTTACATCTTAACCCGAATCCCTCTCCCTGGTATCCGCGGCAATCCTGAATGGGTAGTGTTGTAACTTTGTGATCCGTGATGCTTGAATCCGCGGATTACGCGGATTCTCGCCGATGAAAAAACGCAAA
>JAIZWN010000801.1 GCA_020443945.1 Candidatus Thiosymbion ectosymbiont of Robbea hypermnestra
AGGGCTCTGAGGGTGAAAAATAGGGTGAAGCGGGGTACTAGGTGCCAGGGACGGCGGCCCGAGGCCTCCCATCGAGAGCCGTGTGGTTCCGGGCCTTTACGGAGAGGGTGCAAACGTTGGACCTCACAGGTTCCTGTGACTGGCCATCCCTGGCGCCTGGGTTCCGGCAATCCCTGCCGGAATGACGGCCAACCGGCGCCTTACCCATGACCCACGACCCCTTTGTGGCTTGGTGTCTTTGTGTGAGAATTGAGAATATCCCCTAGTCCGAGGCTTCCTTTATTGCAAAGGCATCCTGTATCCCGGCATAGGCGACCTTGGCGAACTCGATACTGTCTTCCGTCAACAATGCGATATTCAATAAGGATAGACGCAGGGATTTCAGCCGCGCGACACCCTTGAGGTGCTCCTTCATCACGGCGCCCTTGTAAGTACGCACGATCTCGGGGATGGCCTTTACATGCGCGTTGGATAAATCCACATAGAGGATATCCACGGTGTCATCTATATCTTCGGCGCTGATGGGGTGATGGAGCGTGATGATGTAGGGCCCCGGCCGCGAGAGGTCTATGGGCAATACCGTCGATAGCGCGGTAAGGAACAGCTTGGATAATTCATAGTTCGGTTTGTTTCGCCCGGAGCCGCTCGATTCGATGACGGGGATCAGGAACAGGTTCAAGGCGCTTCTGGGTATGATGTTCTTTATGATTACGGTTGCCCTGACGGTCGAACCGAGAATCGCCTTGACCAACGCGGAATAGAGTGCCGTGGATTTTTGATCGGTGTTGTCTCTTCCCGCTAGTACGTAGGAATAGGTGGCGTACCCCGACTCTTCATTCCCATAGGCGTGGAGATATTGCCAGGCATGTGAAGATGGCAGGCGCGGTGATGTTTTGCCGCCCCCTTTGGCTCGGGACCAATTGGAGGTACGAGAATTCGCTTGTTCGCCCCCGAGCCGAGGTTGCGTGGGGGAGCGGTCTTGCCCGCCTTGCCCGCTGTTCCCGCCGGTAGGCGGGAAAGACCCGCCAGTCGCGTCCGGCAGGGAGCGAGGGTAGGCGGTCCCTACGTCTGTTGGAAGGGAGGGTGGGGCGCCCTCGCCGGCCAAGGAGGGGGGGAATCCGCCCCCTGGAGGAGATATGGACAACGGCGGCCCGGGCGGTGGAAAGCCGGGGAACGGCGAGGTTTCTTCGACAACAACCAGGTTAAAAGACGCCGTAGCCAGCTCCCCGCCGCAATCGGCCGTTATGCGGACGGGGAAACGCCCGAACTCTGTCGGGATGCCCCTGAGGGTGACGGTGCCATTGCCATTATCCGCATAGGAGATTCCTTCAGGTAACCCGATAACCGAGAATACCAACGACATATCTTCGCCCTCGACGTCCGGGAAGAGACGATCGAACAGGTCATCGGGGGTGGTAAAGGTAAAATCTTGCCACTGGGTGGTAATCAGGTCGGGAATTTCGATGATGATCTCGGTGGATGGTGGGTCTGGTGGGTCTGGTGGGTCTGGTGGGTCTGGCTGTAAGGGTGGGGTATCCAGATAATAGATGTAACAATTGCCGGGAGGTGCGGCGCAAGGCTCGGCGACGACACCGGGAGGCTCGGTAGCACCGGAAATCCTTACCCGCTGTCTGCTCGGGGCGATAATCTTGGGAATAGAGGGCAGTCCGCTGAAGTTGATCGTGCGGGCGGTGATTTCCAGATCGCCGCCCGCGATGATCGCGAAGTTGTTCAGTGTCAGATCGGTATCCTCCGTGAGGATAATGCGCCCGCCGGTCGTATGCAGCAATTCACGTCCGATATAGTCGTCGCCGCCTACCTTGATTTCCGAGGCCAGGTCATCCGCATTCCCGGATTTATCTTCTATTCTGATGTCTCCTCTACCGGTTTTGATATGGCCGGCAAGCGTATAGCCTTCGGTACGCACGGTAACATCGCCGTGATTCGTCTCGATGCGGCTTCCCGGATGCATGCGGAAAATGCCGGAATCGCTATTATCTTCATGATTCGCATCGGCCTGGAGCCGAAGCTCCCCAAAGGACGAGACAATGGAAACTCCCTCCCCGATCTCGATTTCCCTCCCGGCGGAAAGCTCGAGTCCGGCGTCTCCTCCGGCATCCTTGGAGAGATCGGATTCGATCCGAATCACCCCGTATGCCGGCCCCGAGTGGAGACCTTCGCTCCGATCGGTGATCAGCGAGACATCGCCGCCGGCATTTAAGGCCGCCACGATGTTCCGGGCGGCAACCAACGTGTCCTCGGTCGATCCGAAGGGATCGCCCGGATCGACCCTATCACCGCCATCCCGCACCCGGATCGCCGCCGACTCGTACCTCAGCGTCCCGCCCTCGCCCCCCGACGGGTCGCGCACATCGATCACGAAACCATCGGCCAGGTACTCCCGCCCGGAAATCTCTATCCGGCCCCGCTCGCCCCGCGCCGAGAGATTTCCCGTCCCCACCGTACCCTTGTCCCCGCTGATGAGGATCCGCCCCGCCCTTCCGCCGTGCGTGGCATCGGCCTTGATCATGACCTCCTCGAGGCGGCTGAAATCGCCACCCACAAAGACCCGCCCACCGCCGGCGCGGCCCGAGGCATCGATCTGGGCATTCGTGAGCACAACCTCCTCGCCATGCAGAAAGACCTGCCCCCCCCTCTGGCCTTCCCCTTGCCCGGAGACATCGAGTTTTCCAGCAACCGTCGCCTTTTGCCGCGGTGCGGGGGTCCCTTCCCCCTGTTGGCCGGGGAAGGCGGTAGAAAAGGTGATCGCGCCGACCTGCTTCTCGACCGTCGGCGCCAGAACCTCCCCGGAGCTGTCGATCACACTGTCCAGGGCCAGACGGGTCGCGACCGCGGAAAGCGCCACCCGGCCCCCGGCGGCCGCGATGGTTCCCCCGTTGTCGACCAGATGCTCGAGCGGCCTGCCAGTTCGGTGATCGATCACCCGTCCCAGGACTGCATCGTCCACCGCGATCCGCACCATCCGGTTACTGCGCAGATCGAGCGTAAACCGGTTGG
Source organism: Candidatus Thiosymbion ectosymbiont of Robbea hypermnestra (assembly GCA_020443945.1). Lineage (GTDB taxonomy): Bacteria > Pseudomonadota > Gammaproteobacteria > Chromatiales > Chromatiaceae > Thiosymbion > Thiosymbion ectosymbiont_B. Next base: position 3,019 of record JAIZWN010000801.1, read on the forward strand.
CGGAGGCCAACGCCACCCTCCCGAGACGGGCCTGGATCACCTTCTCGTTGACCACGCCGGGCGCCACCAAACCCACCAGCCCCGCCTCCCGCGCGGAGATCGTCCCCTCGTTGATCACGGCGGCATCCGCATTACCCGGCTGGTCGAATTCGTTCGCGCCGGCAAGAAAACGCTCGTTGCGCATGAAGGCCGACGTCAGGACCGTACCCGCGGTATCGATCTCGCCCTTCTGGCCCACCAGGACACCATGGCGATTACTCAGCCAGAACTGCCCGTTCCCCGAGATCATCCCATGGATTTCGGACGCCTTGTTCTGAGAATCCTTGGCCCAGAAAATCGCATCCTTACCCGGTTGCCGGAGCTCCACTCGCTCATCCTTGCCGACGTTAAAGGCCGTGAACCTGCCGATCGCCCGCTGTGACTGCTGGTGGATGATGGTATTGGTATTGGAGCCATCCCGCTCGATCTCGATGGTCGCGCTTCCGCCCTCGACGACACCCCCCTGGGGCGCGGACCATACCGCCCCCAAGACCCAGGAGCCGAGAACAAAACCCATCGCAACGGGGAACAGGCGACGTAACAAAGGCATTGAAGTACGCACCGGAACCTCCCGGAACTCTCGTCATCAAGAGCGCCTCCACCCTTTCCATGAGTGCTGTAATCACTATAGACGATGGGTGCGTTTTTGCTCGCAACAGCGGCCCGAAAATACCCCCCCGGAAATCCTCACGGACAACTGCGGCACACGGCGGCGAGACGGAAAAGTAGGGTGGGCTGCGCCCATCCTGGTAGTGTTGTAACTTTGTGATCCGTGATGCTTGAATCCGCGGATTACGCGGATTCTCGCCGATGAAAAAACGCAAA
>JAIZWN010000802.1 GCA_020443945.1 Candidatus Thiosymbion ectosymbiont of Robbea hypermnestra
CGCATCGACTGCGTATCGGTTCACTGATGCGGTTCGTTTCACTCACCGCATCCTACGCGAGTTACCCGCAAGACAACTCCATCCAGGGGCGGTTACCCATTGCCATCCGGCGGGTGACGGCGCGTGCACCGCCGCGGCAAGCGCGATGCTCGGCGCACGCGCCTGATCCGCCCTACGCGGGCTCGATTGAGAATGCTCCCTGGTCCGGGGGGATGGCGCATCGCCGGGAGAGCCGGAGTCGGGGTACAATCCGCAGCCTTTTTCGATGATTGGTCACTGTCCATGAGCCGGCTCGCAGAGCATCTTTCCCGGCGGCGCACCTTTGCCATTATTTCTCACCCGGACGCGGGTAAGACGACCCTGACGGAGAAGCTGCTGCTGTTCGGCGGCGCTATCCAGATGGCGGGGACGGTCAAGGGGCGCAAGGCCGCGCGCCACGCGACTTCCGACTGGATGGAGCTGGAGAAGCAACGGGGCATCTCGGTGACCTCCTCGGTCATGCAGTTTCCCTATGGCGGGGCGGTCGTCAATCTGCTGGATACGCCGGGGCACGAGGATTTTTCCGAGGATACCTACCGCACCCTCACGGCGGTGGATTCCGCCCTGATGGTGATCGATGTGGCCAAGGGCGTAGAGGAGCGCACCATCAAGCTGATGGATGTGTGCCGGCTGCGGGATACCCCGATTCTGACCTTTGTCAATAAGCTCGACCGGGAGGGGCGGGATGCCGTGGAGATCCTGGACGAGATCGAGCGGGTGCTGGGGATCCGGTGCGCGCCCGTGACCTGGCCTATCGGCATCGGCCAGCGGTTCCGGGGGGTCTATGACTTGCGCGCGGATCGGACGCACCTGTTCAGCGCCCGTCACGGCGGCGGAATCGCCGCGGGCGAGGTGATTGCGGGGATCGATCATCCGCGCCTGGACGAGCTCCTGGGGGATCAGGCCGCGGAGCTGCGCGAGGAGCTGGAGCTGGTGCGGGGCGCCAGTCATCCGCTGGAGCCGGAGGCCTATCGCGCCGGCCGGCAGACCCCCGTCTTCTTCGGCTCGGCCATCAACAATTTCGGGGTCGAGGAGTTGCTCGACGCCTTCGTCGAATACGCGCCGCCGCCGCGGCCCCGGGCGGCCCGGCAGCGGGAGGTCACGCCCGCCGAGGAAAAATTCACGGGCTTCGTGTTCAAGATCCAGGCCAACATGGACCCGGCCCATCGGGACCGCATCGCCTTTCTGCGGGTCTGCTCCGGCGGCTACCGGAAAGGGATGAAGCTCCGCCACGAGCGCACCGGCAAATGGGTCCAGGTGACCAACGCCATCACCTTTCAGGCGGACGCGCGCCGTCATGTGGAGGAGGCCTGGCCGGGGGATATCATCGGCCTGCACAATCACGGGACCATCCAGGTGGGGGATACCTTTACCGAGGGGGAGGACCTGAAGTACGGGGGTATTCCCTTTTTTGCCCCGGAGCTCTTCCGCCGCCTGGTGCTCAAAGACCCCCTGCGCATGAAGGCCCTGCACAAGGGGGTGCTCCAGCTCAGCGAGGAGGGGGCGACCCAGGTGTTCCGGCCGCTCAGGAACAATGACATGATCCTGGGGGCCGTGGGGGTACTCCAGTTCGACGTGGCCGCCTATCGGCTCAAGGACGAATACGGGGTGGAAGCAATCGTGGAGCCGGTGACGATTCAGACCGCCCGCTGGATCGACTGTGGGGACCGGGCCCTGCTCGCGCGGTTTCGGGACAGGGCCTATGACAACCTGGCGGAGGATGGGGACGGGCAGCTCGTCTACCTGGCCCCGACCCGAGTCAACCTGAATCTCACCGAGGAACGCTGGCCGGAGATCCGGTTTCTGGCGACCCGCGAAATCTGAACGCCTCACCCAGGGACATCGCAAGCAAGGCTTTGCCTTAAGACCACGAGGCGTGACCAACCGCACCAAAGAACCACCGAGGCAGACACGGATAAACACGGATTGTGATCTGTGTTTATCCGAGGGAAATGGGGTCAGGTCTTGATGTGTGCCTTCAAGAGTCACGGATCAAGACCTGACCCCATTTCCTCCTTACGGTCAGTCCAAGAAACGCAGGGCGTCAACAAACCGGGACACCGTATCGGCCGCGCCGGTCGGGTGGATTACCCGCAAATCCTCCTTGACGGCTACGCCCACCGTGGCATGGGTGGTTTGCGCGTTGGATAACCGCTCGATCTCACCGTAGGACGCCAGCCCGATCAGCAAGACATCCCGGATGCGGGCGATGGTGTCATCGTTGAAAGTGCGTGTAGAATTGACGGCAGCCATGGCCGAACCTCTCTGTCAGGTTGGGTTGTGGTCAGGGCCTTGATGCGGCGGCAACCGCATCAAGGCCCGCTCATTTCAGAGCATCGACAGATTACAACGAGTATTTGCGGATTGTCTAGGGGACGTTCTCAATTAACCGAATCCCCCGAAAATCAAATACAGCAAACCCATACCCTTGTCGGTGGGTCACCGCCTTCAGTGTTCTCACACCAAGCCACCAAGCCACGAAGAATGCT
>JAIZWN010000803.1 GCA_020443945.1 Candidatus Thiosymbion ectosymbiont of Robbea hypermnestra
TAAAATCTGTAGGATGGGGCGCGAGACCACGCTAGGCTTTGCCTGTCCTATCATCCTATAGATCACAGCACTACCTGTTTTTGTATGATCCCGCCGTCTGTCGCGTCTGAACCCTTACGATCTTCGTAGAGGTTTCCTGAAGTAAGGTGTCGCCTTTTGCAACGCCCTACCTGAAGAGTGAGGGTCATCGATGGCAACCGACATCGCTCAACGCCCCGACACCCTGGAGAGGGCTTCGGCTCGCCGCCACTTGCCGCGAAAGGCGAAGGGCCCGCTCAAGCCATCGCCCCTCCTCGCGCGGGGCCGATTCCGCTGGTCTTCACCGCTTCGCGGGGCAATGTCCGCGCTCCTGGCCGTGTCTTTTTTGTCTCTGCTGTCATCCTGCGCCACACCACCCGAGTCGTCTCAGGCTCCGAAGGCCGTATCCGCACCCGCGCAACCCGTCCCCTCGAAGCCGAAGACGGGGCTCTATCAGTGGCACGGGGATGGACGCAAGGTCTCCCGCATCGAGGTCGATATCGACAAACAGAAGGCCTTCTTCTACGCCGGAGGCGATGAAATCGGCTGGACTATGGTATCCGCCGGCGTGCGCTCGACTCCGACGCCGGTGGGGAAATTCAGGATTACCGAAAAGGTGGCGAAGAAGCGTTCGAACCGCTATGGAAAGATCTACGACCGCAAGGGTAATCTGGTGGTGAGGAACGCGGCTATTCCCGCCGATACCATCCCGAAAGGAGGACGTTTCGTGGGAGCGCCGATGCCCTATTTCATGCGGTTGACCCAGGGAGGCGTCGGTTTACACGGCGGCCCGATTCCCCGGCCCGGTCGGCCGGCCTCCCACGGCTGTATCCGCGTACCCACCAAGTTTGCTCCCATTCTGTATCGGCACACGGCGGTAGGCACGCCCGTGCGCATTATCGGCGGACCCGCCGATAAGAGATACACGGCGACTTGGACCCGAAAACGCAAAGCATAGGAGAAAGCAGCAACGCAATTATTGTCCGGATTCCTCACTGGTTTCATCCGGATCTTCTTCGACGATGGCGGGAATACCGGTAACGGTGACTAATGCGGGAATGAGGAGGGAGGGGCCCAATACCGGTTGAGGTATGGCGGGTTCCAAGACCGGTTCTTCCGGGAGTCCCAGGGCCAGACAACAGTCCTCGGCGTTGACGGTATGGCTATCTCGCCCCTCCACCCCCCCCTCCACGGTGTAATCGCAACCAAAATAGTACTCGACCCGAGCACTCGATTCCGCCTCGGCTATCACGCGATGCCCTTCCTTGAGCTCCATACCCTCGGTTCCGTCAGGAGAGCTTGTTTCCATGTTTACCACTACCTCGCCGTCGATGCTCCCAAGCTCGGCGACGGCGTCATGCCGCGCATGCTTGCTTGCATCGAGACTTTCATAACAAATGCATTGGGCATGGTTCACGAGATATTGGGCGCTACCGGCCACGGTATAACGGCAACCGTCGCGGTACTCGATAACGGCGATTCCGCCCGCCTCGACGTTTAGCAGATCGCCCTCTTCCAACGACGCGCCGACCTGCTGCTCCTGCTCGGCGACCGTGACCACTCCCTCTACCCGCACCAGCTCGGCCAGCGGGCCCCCCTCGTCGGCCACCGCGTCTTCGGTGGTGTTTCCGGCATTCGCGATCATCATCAGGCATATGCCGGCGATCAGATTGGCCGGAAAAGCTCGTTTCGTAAACATCATTTTAGCTCCTGCAATTCGGATTCACGGCCGCTGCATGGAATTCAGGGTACTCTGAACATTCAGGGTACCGCCCGTGGGAGGCAGGGGTACCCCGCTATTTTTCAAGAACTTTTTAGTATACTCAATCCTTCGAGATACGGTATTTCCGAATGGCGATATGGAGTCAACGCTAATCGTGCCGGACTTGTCCCCGCTAGTCAACAAGTCCGTTCCGGCTCGACGGATTCTCTATCCGGTTCCGCTGATTTTCACCGTGGGCCGTTTTCCCCATCGGTCACCGGCCGTCGCTAAAAAGCGGGTTACCCGCCGCACGTCCGAGGCCGTATCGACCCCCGGACCGGGCTCTTGCGTGGCCTGGGCTACGTGGATCGCTTCCCCATGCCAGAGCGCCCGCAGCTGCTCCAGGGATTCCGCCAGCTCCAGGGGGGCCGGCGGCCAGGCGACGAAGCGCCGGAGAAAGTCGAGCCGGTAGGCATAGAGGCCGATGTGCCGCAGGAACCGCAGGCCCGGTGGGGAGGGATCGTCCGCGCCCGTGCGGTCGTTCCGGCGCCAGGGTATGGGGGCGCGCGAGAAGTAGAGGGCGTACCCCTGCGCGTCCGTAACGACCTTGACCACATGGGGATCGAGGAGGGTTCGGGTATCCTGGATCGGATAGGCCAGGGTCGCGATGCCGGTTGCGTTTCGGCTCGACAGGTCGCGCGCCACCTGGTCGATGAGGGCCGGCGGCATGCAGGGCTCGTCGCCCTGGAGGTTGACGAGGATGCTGTCTCGGGACCAGCCGCGGGTCCGGGCGACCTCGGCAACGCGGTCCGTGCCGCTTTGGTGGTCGGAGCGGGTCAGGACGACCTCGGCGCCGAATGCGCTACAGACCTCGGCGATGCGCGGATCGTCCGTGGCGATCACAATCTCGCCGGCGGCGCAGGCCCTGGCACGCTCGTAGACATGCCGAATCATGGGCGCCCCGGCGATCTCGACCAGCGGCTTGCCGGGAAGGCGGCTGGAGCCGTAACGAGCCGGGATGACTACCTTGAAATCGATTCCGGCCATGGGGATCACGCAAAGAGGGGGCGGATTCGGCGACAGACGCTCAAGCCAGGCAGGTTGGGCAAAGGGGTAGTGGGTAAATCCTGCGTGATGTTCAACGTTTTTTCTCACACTAAGCCACAAAGACACGAAGAATTTTTCCCTGCCGTCGCTGAATCATCCGCGCGATGTTCATCGCAGGCGCAGAGACCATGGTCGTTTCCCTTTCATCCTGGTCTCTCTTAGTGGCTTGGTGTCTTTGTGTGATGTTCGACGTGACTCAGATAGACACCTGCATCACTTGAAAATTTACCACTACCCACTACTGTCCGGTAAAACCTTCGCCCCACTCACGTAACAGCTTGTAAAGACATGCAAAACCGCGGATTTCGGGGT
>JAIZWN010000804.1 GCA_020443945.1 Candidatus Thiosymbion ectosymbiont of Robbea hypermnestra
TGTACAATGTCCCGCTGGCTTGCTGAGAAGGCGAATTTGCGCAAAATATTCTACCAGTCTGGAATCCATAAAGAGCCTTAGGCAATACTTCTTGCCGTTGATCCGTAGCTAATATCAAAGACCTCGCCTGTAACCTTAGCAGTGGCGGGACCGGCGAAGAACATAATAGCTCGGGCTATGTCAAGAGGTTCGAGATGTCCTATTGAGATTGGATTCCCAGGTTTGAGCATTTCAGAAACTCTGTCGAAGGTAGGGTTAGGGTCATTGGGCAGCATTTTTTTCAGAATATATTCATTATCGGCAAGGCGTGTGTGAACCAATCCCGGGCAAACCGTATTGCACAAAATGTTGTCTTTTCCATAAGTAAGGGCTGCGCTTTTTGCAAAGCCGATAACAGCCCATTTGGAGGATGTGTAAACGGGAAAAAGCTCGTTCCCCATGCGGCCCAATGCTGAAGAAACATAGATTATCCGACCTGCTTGTTGCTTCTTCATGATTGGCGCCGCCGCCTGAGTGGTTTTCACAATTCCGGCTACGTTAATATCGAAAACCACGCTAATTTCTTCAGCTGAGAATTCCTCAATGTTTCCTGCTTGCGTAACGCCAGCATTGGCAACAACAACATCCAGGCTGCCAAAGTTTTTAACCGCCTGGTCCATCGCACTTTCTTGAGCCCTGCGGTTTCTGACATCGCCCTTAATGGCGAGACACTTAGCGCCAACCGCTTCAACTTTGGCTTTTGCCGACTGCAAATCACTTTCATTTGCCATAGGATAGCCTACGTTGGGTATTTGGCCGGAGGCGATATCAAAGAGTACGATATTTGCGCCTGCTTTGGCCATCTCTTCAGCAGTTGCCAGACCAATACCCCGTGCACCACCGGTTATAAAGGCGGTCTTACCAGCCAATTCTTTACTAGTTGACACGGCTCTACTCTCTTGTGCGAATACGGTCCCCGCGCCAATAACCGAAGATGCCGCTGCAACAGCAGCACCTAACGCACCCGTTTTTATCGCCTCGCGGCGACCAGCATCCACTGGCTGACCGGAACAAAGGTCTTCTTTGCTTCTATTCACTAGTTTGTGTAGTGTTTTTTCTTCGTGATGTGCTTTGGTCATATCGAGATATCGGTAGTGCTGTGATCTATAGGATGATAGGACAGGCAAAGCCTAGCGTGGTCTCGCGCCCCATCCTACAGATTTT
>JAIZWN010000805.1 GCA_020443945.1 Candidatus Thiosymbion ectosymbiont of Robbea hypermnestra
GGTCACCATCCTACGACGTTGGTTACGCAAGAGGAAGTCGTCATGAAGGTTGCCGGAATTGATGTCAGCGCCAAAACGGTCACCGTGGTGATTCGCCGTCAGGAGCGGGCGGGGAAGCCCCGTGAGTTCACGAATACCCACCCAGGTCATGCCGCCCTGGTCAAGGCGCTGCAAACAGCCGCGGTCACGCACGTCTGTCTGG
>JAIZWN010000806.1 GCA_020443945.1 Candidatus Thiosymbion ectosymbiont of Robbea hypermnestra
GCAACCCGGCAGCGACCGCAGCGGTCTTGGTGCGTGACGACCGGGCCTCGGCAAACCGCTTGGCGACCTTGGGGTTGGCACTGCGCTTATGTCAACAGCCCGTAGGGCCGTAGGACGGGATACGCGGGCTTGTGGATTCCGGCAGTTCGCCGTCCCTGGCACCTAGATTCCGGCGTCCTAGCCGGAATGACGGCATGGTTGTTTGGGTGTGTACTGGCAGGATGGCGCGGTGTGGTTGGTCTGCGCCCAAGGTGGTGTCAGGTCCGTTAAGATCGGCGGGTGTCCACTCCGCCGTC
>JAIZWN010000807.1 GCA_020443945.1 Candidatus Thiosymbion ectosymbiont of Robbea hypermnestra
GCAACCCGGCAGCGACCGCAGCGGTCTTGGTGCGTGACGACCGGGCCTCGGCAAACCGCTTGGCGACCTTGGGGTTGACGACCATGACCTGAAATCCGGCGTCATCCAGGGCGATCGCCAAATCCAGGTGATACAGGCCCGTAGCCTCCAGACAGACGTGCGTGACCGCGGCTGTTTGCAGCGCCTTGACCAGGGCGGCATGACCTGGGTGGGTATTCGTGAAC
>JAIZWN010000808.1 GCA_020443945.1 Candidatus Thiosymbion ectosymbiont of Robbea hypermnestra
CTCTTTCTCCTCTCAGCCGGCCTGTGGAACTTCAAAATAGCTTGAAAATCAGTCGGTTATCAACAGGTACAAGTCTAGTGGCCCCGAAACTCCGTAGGGTCGTTTGGAAACCCTCATCGGAGGAGAGCGACCTCGTGAGAGAACCTGTTGTGGGCCGTGGTGTAGTCAACATTCAAGACCTGATCGACGATGCGAATGGCTACCGGAAAGTACGCGAACTGCGTTGGCCCGAGGGGGTGCGGTGCCCGTTTTGCGGTGACCAGCACATCCTCAAGCAAGGCTTCGATGTCACCCAAAAGCAGCGTCAGCGATACCAGTGCAAGTCCTGCCGGCGCTCCTTCGACGATCTGACAGGGACCATTTTCGAAGGCCATCATCAACCCTTGCGAGTCTGGCTCTTGTGCTTGTATTTCATGGGCTTGAATCTGTCAAATTCACAGATTGCCCGCGAATTAGACCGCAATAAAGATGATGTGCAAGCGATGGCCCTTCAGCGCCGAGAAGGCATTGTCGAACGCCAGCCGGCAGCGCGTCTCGAGGGCCTTGTCGAGTGCGATGAAGTTTACATCGTTGCGGGTCGCAAAGGGCATCCATCCGCGGTAAAAAAAACGCCGCAAAGGGGCACGCGGACGCGGCACACTGGCGAAGGAGAAACCCCCGATCTTCGGCATGATCCAACGTCGTGGCCAAGTGGTCATCCGGATGCTGGAGGACGTACGCCAGACCACGATTCGACCGGGAACCTTGGTACTGACCGACGAGTACACAATCTACCATCGCTTACCTGAATGGGGCTTTGAACACCAAACCGTCTGCCACAACACCGGGGAATAGGCGCGGGACGAAGAGGGTGATGGTTTCCACAAAATCTGCCTGTCAACACGATGGCGGGGTTCTGGTCCTTGCTGCGTTCTTGGCTGCGGCCCCACCGGGGGATTTCCCAGGAGCACCTGCCCTTGTATTTGGGCTTTTTCGAGTTCGTCCACAATGCCAAAAACCGCGGCAAAGGACTCATGGATTCCCTTCTCGGTCTGCTGCTGCGCTAACAGTCTGGAATCCATAAAGAGCCTACAAGTTTATACGCGCTCGCCCTGTGGCGGACGGGCGCGAGGCGGGCATCCTGCCCCATTCATACTATCATTGAATCAAGCACTGTAACGCCGCCTGGCGCGTTTGGGGGGCTTGAGAGGATGCAAAATAAGGTGAAGGGGGGTGCCGACCATCGCACCCAGATCACCGTGGCCATGATCGGACTCGCCGGCGTCCTGGGGACCGCCGCCATCGCGAATCTTCCCCGGCTGCTGGAGGTCCTCGGCCTCTCCGCGCCCCAGCGGCACGAGGCCGGGGGCCACCGGCAACCAAGCCCCGGTGCGGGTCCCAAGGATAGCGAACGGGATTCCCCGGTTGCCGACCGCGGGTCGCCGGGCTCGACCGGCCGGCCTCTGGTCGAGCCTGCGGCCGACCCGCCGTCGCCATCCGGACCGCGGAATCCGTTCCAGCTGCGGGCCATCATCGATGACCCGGACGGCTATACGAACGTGCGCGGTCGAAGCTCCGTTTCCGGGGCGATTATCGATCGCATGGTGACGGGCGAGACGTTTTACACTTACATCCAAGAGGACGACTGGTGGCGGATCAAAACCCCGAGAGGCAAGATCGGCTACATGCACATGTCCCGCATCAAACTCCTGCCGCCCGGTAGCGGCCCTCCTGATTCGTAGTGAAAACAAACAGTGCTGATAATCCCTGACAGCGGCGGAAAGACCATGCGTGTGCTGGGAATCGAGACCTCCTGCGACGAAACGGGCGTCGGCGTCTTCGACGGCGAGCAGGGCCTGCTTGCCCATGCCGTCTACAGCCAGGTGGAAATCCATGCCAAATACGGCGGCGTAGTGCCGGAGCTCGCCTCCCGCGACCATGTGCGCAAGACCTTGCCGCTGGTCCGGCAGGTCCTGGACGAGGCCGGGCTCACCAAAGACGCCATCGATGGCGTAGCCTTCACCGCGGGGCCCGGCCTAGTCGGCGCCCTGCTGGTAGGGGCCGCCTTCGGCCGCTCCCTGGCCTGGGCCTGGGGCGTGCCCGCGATCGGCGTCCATCACATGGAAGGGCATTTACTCGCCCCCATGCTGGAAGAGCCGGCGCCCGCCTTTCCCTTTATCGCCCTGCTGGTATCCGGCGGCCACACGCAGCTGGTGGCGGCCGAGGCCATCGGCCGCTACCGATTGCTCGGGGAATCCCTGGACGACGCCGCCGGAGAGGCCTTCGACAAGACCGCCAAGATCCTCGCTCTGCCCTATCCCGGTGGCCCCGCCCTAGCGCGGCTGGCGGAGCAGGGCGACCCGCGACGTTACCGGTTCCCGCGGCCCATGACCGGCCGGCCGGGGCTGGACTTCAGCTTCAGCGGACTCAAGACCTTCGCCCTGAACACCCTGCAACGGGAAATGGCGCGCACCGACGACCCGGCCCGCACCCGCGCCGACATCGCCCGGGCCTTCGAGGACGCGGTGGTGGATACCCTGGTCATCAAGTGCCGCCAGGCCCTGCGCCGCGGCTTGGGCAAGCGCCTAGTGTTGGCCGGCGGCGTCAGCGCAAATCGACGCCTGCGAGCGCGCATGGACGAGATGGTCGCGCAGGAACAGGGCGAGGTCTTTTACCCCCGCCCGGCGTTCTGTACCGACAACGGGGCCATGATCGCCTGCGCCGGCTGGCACCGGCTGCGGGCCGATCAAACTGAGCCCCTGGCCTTCAAACCCAGGGCGCGTTGGTCCCTGGAGGAGCTGCCGCCGGTAGACGCGGCTGGCGCGGTGGGCGCGGCTGGCGCGGCTGGCGCGGCTGGCGCGGTGGGCGCGGTGGGCGCGGTGGGCGCGGCTGGCACGGAAACCGAATGATCCAGGGCTTTAGAAGACCTTGAAAAAAGGCAAGGCTCTTTATGGATTCCAGACTGGTGCCCGATCGGGGCTTACCCTCGGTGTGGGTAGACAGTGGCCCCGAAACTCCGTAGGGTCATTTGGAAACCCTCATCGGAGGAGAGCGACCTCGTGAGAGAACCTGTTGTGGGCAGTGGTGTAGTTGTTGGGTCCCGGATGATTGAGATTGTGAAAGTATTCACCGTTGGTGGTAGCGAGGGTGGTAACCTCCCGGTCGAGAGCAATCCAATAGGTTGACATTCATGGCGAGACGATACAAGCAAGGGTTAGCCCGTACCCAGGAAGCGCTGTTACCGCCACGGGTGGAAGATTACGTGAGCGAGGACAACCTGGTGCGGGCGATCGATGCCTACGTCGACACGCTCGACCTGCAAGCGTTGGGCTTTACCAATAGAGTTGTTCCTTTTGTAACATTCTTTAAAATCAGTATGTTACAAGGACCATTTGGCGTCTAACCCTTTGTTTT
>JAIZWN010000809.1 GCA_020443945.1 Candidatus Thiosymbion ectosymbiont of Robbea hypermnestra
GAAAATCTAAGAAAATCCTGTTAATCCTGTACGATTGGAAGACCGCACGAACCACGCAGAATGGCTCGACCTGTCAGTGGTGGTGCCGTCACTTTGTTGTCTTTGGGTATATACACTGAATCCCGGAAACAACAAAGTTAGAACACTACCGCAAACCGCGGTGGCCTATTTAGATGCACGAAGCGAAGCGTGCCCATCGCATCCGGCTACCAATCCGTGTAATCCGTGGATAAGAGATGCCGACCACAGATAATCCATTCCTGGCGCTGACCGCCCCCGGACTGGCGGGGCTGCACCCCTATGTGCCGGGCAAGCCTATCTCCGAGCTGGCGCGGGAGCTGGGCATCCGGGATGCGATCAAGCTCGCGTCCAACGAGAACCCCCTGGGGCCGGGGCCCAAGGCGCGGCAGGCGGCGACCAAGGCCATGGGGTCGCTGGGCCGCTACCCGGACAGCGGCGGCTTTGCGCTCCGCCGGGTGCTGGCGGAGCACCACGGGGTGGAGCCGGCGGCCATCACCTTGGGCAATGGCTCCAACGATGTGCTGGATCTGGTGGCCCGCACCTTCCTGCACCCCGGCGTCGAGTCCGTCTTCTCCGAGCATGCCTTCGCGGTCTATCCCATTTCCACCCAGGCCGTCGGGGCTACCGCCCGGATCGCCCCGGCCCATGACTATGGTCATGACCTGGATGCCATGGCCGCGCTGGTCAATGCGCGGACGCGGGTGGTCTGGATCGCCAATCCCAACAATCCCACCGGCACTTGGCTCCCGGCCGAGCCCCTGCGGGCCTTTCTGGCCGCTCTGCCGGAGACCTGTCTCGCCGTGGTGGACGAGGCCTACCTGGAGTATGTGCACCGGCCCGACTACCCGGATACCTCCCGCTGGCTGGACCGCTTTCCCAACCTCATGGTGACCCGCACCTTTTCCAAGGTCCACGGGCTGGCCGCCCTGCGGATAGGCTACGGGATCAGCGATCCGCGTCTCGCCGAGCTGCTGAACCGGGTGCGCCAACCCTTTAATGTCAACACCCCGGCCCAGTGGGCGGCGGTGGCGGCCCTCGACGACGCCGATCATGTGCGGGAGTCGGTCGCCCTCAACGACGCGGGACTCGCGCGGTTCGCCGCCGGCTTCGAGGGGCTCGGGCTGGGCTACATCCCCTCGGTCGCCAACTTCATCACGGTGGACCTGGGCCGACCCGCGGGACCCCTGGATCAAGACCTGTTGCGGGCCGGCTACATCGCCCGGACCCTGGCCAATTATGGGCTTCCCAACCACCTGCGGGTAACCGTCGGCCTGGAGGCGGAGAACGCGCGGTTTCTGGCCGCCCTGGCCTCGGTGTCGGGCAAATGATCGCGCGGCTGGCCGTCATCGGGGTCGGTCTCATCGGTGGCTCCCTGGCCCGGGCCCTGCGTGATGCGGGCGCGGTAGATGAGATCATCGGCTGCGGGCGCTCCATTGCCAACCTGGAGCGGGCCCGCGCACTGGGGGTGATCGACTGCTTTACCCAGGACCCGGCGCGGGCGGTGCGGGACGCCGATATGGTCTTTCTCGCCGTCCCCCTCGGCGCCATGCGGGGCGCCTTCGCCGCCATCCGAGGTCGGCTGCGGGACGATGCCGTCATCACCGACGGGGGCAGCGTCAAGGGCAGCGTGGTGGCGGACGCCCGCGCCGTCTTCGGCCGGATACCCGCGCGTCTGGTGCCCGGTCACCCCATCGCCGGCACCGAACGTAGCGGCGTGGAGGCCTCCTTTCCGGAGCTATACCGTGACCGGCACGTGATTCTGACCCCCCTGCCCGAGACCGACCCGGACGCCCTGGACCGGGTGACCCGAATGTGGCAAAGCTGCGGCGCCCAAGTCGCCAGCATGGACGTGACGCACCATGACCGGATCCTGGCCGCGACCAGCCATCTACCCCACATGCTGGCCTTCGGCCTGGTGGACGCCCTGGCGCGGCGACGGGAGAACGACGAGCTCTTCCGCTACGCCGCGGGGGGCTTCCGGGACTTCACCCGCATCGCCTCCAGCGACCCGGTCATGTGGCGGGATATCTGCCTCGCCAATCGGGAGTCGCTGGGGGAAATGCTGCAAGGGTTCAGCGACGAGATGCAGGACCTCGCCGCCGCTATCCGTCGCGGCGACGGCGACCGGCTGCTGGCGATCTTCCAGCGCGCCAAGGCGGCCAGGGATGGCTACGTGGACGGCATCCGCCCCCGCCGCCCCCGCTCCGAACCGGAAAAACCCTGAACCGGACATGCCGACCGAACCGCGCCGGGGCATTCGGGATGCCGGGGTAGCCGGAAGCGGTTATACTTTTCCACCCGCCGCGGCCATCGTCGCAACCAGGCCCGCGGCGACCCGGAGAGGTGCCGGAGTGGCCGAACGGGCTTGACTCGAAATCAAGAGAAGGCGTCAGTCTTCCGTGGGTTCGAATCCCACCCTCTCCGCCAAGTGTGTTTTCAAGCTGTCGAGTTATAAATGTCTGCATCCGAATCCATGCCGGAAATACCGGACGGCGATATCGCCGCCTATATGCGTGACCTCGGGGGACGGGCGCGGGCCGCATCCCGGACCCTGGCCCAGGCCGATACCCGGGCAAAGGATCGGGCCCTGGCGGCCATCGCCGAGGATATCGACCGCCGGCGCGACGCCCTGGCGCAGGCGAACCGAAGCGACCTGGAGGCCGGCGCCGCGAAGGGGCTGGACCCCGCCCTGCTCGACCGGTTGGCGCTGACCCCGGCGCGGGTGGACGCCATGATCGAGGGGTTGCACCAGATCGCGGGCCTGCCCGATCCGGTAGGCGCCATCACGGACCTGAACTACCGCCCCACCGGCATCCAGGTCGGGCGCATGCGGGTCCCCCTGGGGGTAGTAGGGATCATCTACGAGTCCCGGCCGAACGTCACCGTGGACGCCGCGGCCCTGTGCCTCAAATCCGGCAATGCCACCCTGTTGCGCGGCGGCTCCGAGGCATTCCACTCGAACCAGGCGCTGGCCCACAGTATCCGGCACGGGCTCGAACAGGCCGGGTTGCCCGCGGATGGGGTGCAGGTGGTCGCCACCAGGGATCGCGCCGCGGTGAGCGCCTTGGTCGGTATGCCTGAGTTCGTGGATGTCATCGTCCCCCGCGGCGGCAAGGGTCTGATCGAGCGCATCGACCGCGAGGCCAGGGTGCCGGTGATCAAGCACCTGCATGGTGTCTGCCATGTCTACATCGACGCTACGGCGGATCCGGAAAAGGCCTTCGACGTGGCCCTGAATGCCAAGACCCAACGCTACGGGACCTGCAATACCATGGAGACCCTGCTGGTGGCGGAGGGGGTCGCCGAGGCGATTCTGCCCCGGCTCGGGGCGGCCTTCCGGGACCAGGGCGTGGAGCTGCGGGGTTGCCCACGCACGCGGGAGCTCCTGCCCTACGCCCTGGCGGCGACGGAGGCGGACTGGGGCGCCGAATACCTGGCCCCCATCCTCTCCATGCGTCTGGTCGCGGACCTGGATGCCGCCATGGAGCATATCGCCCGTTACGGCTCCCGGCACACGGACGCTATCATCACGGAGGATTACAACCGGGCGCGGCGGTTCCTGCGCGAGGTCGATTCGAGCTCGGTGATGGTGAACGCCTCGACCCGCTTCGCGGACGGGTTCGAGTATGGGCTCGGCGCCGAGATCGGCATCAGCACCGACAAGTTCCACGCCCGCGGCCCCGTGGGCCTGGAGGGGCTGACCTCGGTCAAGTTCGTGGTCCTGGGTAACGGCGAGATCCGCACCTAGGGGGCGTTCTCAATTCTCACACAAAGACACCAAGCCACAAAGGGATCGTGGGTCATGGGTAAGGCGCCGGTT
>JAIZWN010000810.1 GCA_020443945.1 Candidatus Thiosymbion ectosymbiont of Robbea hypermnestra
GCTAGTAGCTGGCCGTCGGGACTGAACGCGACGGCGGTAACCGAGTACTTATGCCCGGAGAGGGTGCGGATGGGCTGGCCGGTGGCGGGGTCCCAGAGGCGCAGGGTATTATCCCGCGAGGCGCTGGCCAGTAGCTGGCCGTCCGGGCTGAAGGCGAGGTCGTTGACATCGCCCTTATGCCCTGCGAGGGTGTAGATGGGCTGGCCGGTGGCGGGGTCCCAGAGGCGCAGGGTGTTATCAGACGAGGCGCTGGCCAGTAGCTGGCCGTCGGGACTGAACGCGACGGCGGTAACCCAGTGCTCATGCCCGGAGAGGATACGGATGGGCTGGCCGGTGGCGGGGTCCCAGAGGCGCAGGGTTCGATCAGCCGAGGCGCTGGCCAGTAGCTGGCCATCGGGACTGAACGCGACGGACGTGACTTCGCCCTCAGGCCCGGAGAGGGTGCGGATGGGCTGGCCGGTGGCGGGATTCCAGAGGCGCAGGGTGTTATCCTGCGAGGCGCTGGCCAGTAGCTGGCCGTCGGGACTGAACGCGACGGCGGTAACTCTACCTTCATGCTCCGTTAGAGTGTGTATTCGCTGGCCGGTGGCGGGGTCCCAGAGGCGCAGGGTGTTATCCTGCGAGGCGCTGGCCAGTAGCTGGCCGTCGGGGCTGAACGCGACGGCGGTAACCGAGTACTTATGCCCGGAGAGGGTGCGGATGGGCTGGCCGGTGGCGGGATTCCAGAGGCGCAGGGTTTCATCATACGAGGCGCTGGCCAGTAGCTGGCCGTCAGGACTGAACGCGACGGCTGTGACGCTGCTCTCATGCCCTGCGAGGGTGTGGATAGGCGCACCGGTGGCCGGATTCCACAGCCGGACCCTTTTATCCTCCGACGCGCTGGCCAATTGCTGGCCGTCGGGACTGAATGCGACGGCTGTGACCCAGCTCTCATGCCCGGAGAGGGTGTGGATGGGCTGGCCGGTGGCGGGGTTCCAGAGGCGCAGGCTTCCATCAGCCGAGGCGCTGGCTAGTAGCTGGCCGTCGGGACTGAACGCGACGGCGGTAACCGAGTACTTATGCCCGGAGAGGGTGCGGATGGGTTCGCCGGTGGCCGGATTCCACAGCTGGACCCTTTTATCCCCCGAGGCGCTGGCCAGCCACTTACCGTCGGGGCTGAAGGCGAGGTCGTGAACATCGTCCTCATGCCCGGAGAGGGTGCGGATGGACTGGCCGGTGGCCAGATTCCACAACCGGACCGTTTTATTCTCCGAGGCGCTGGCCAGTAGCTGGCCGTCGGGGCTGAACGCGACGGCGTTAACCCAGTCCTCATGCCCGGAGAGGGTGCGGATGGGGACGCCGGTGGTGGGGTCCCAGAGGCGCAGGGTGTGATCATACGAGGCGCTGGCCAGTAGCTGGCCGTCGGGGCTGAACGCAACGGCTGTGACTCTGTCCTCATGTCCGGCGAGGGTGCGGATGAGGGCGCCGGTGGTGGGGTCCCAGAGGCGCAGGGTGTCATCCCACGAGGCGCTGGCCAGTAGCTGGCCGTCGGGACTGAACACCACGGCGTTAACTTCGCCCTCATGCCCGGAGAGGGTGCGGATGGGCTGGCCGGTGGCAGGGTCCCAGAGGCGCAGGGTGTTGTCATCCGAGGCGCTGGCCAACCACTGGCCGTCGGGCGACCAGGCAATGTCATTGGGCGTACTGCCCAATCGAGCTGTCGGCGACCGCCATTGCTCCCGGAAGACCTCCGCAATCCGGGGGTCCGTCAAGCGGGCCATGCTTGTCGCTTGCAGCTCGAAATTGCCTTGGGTCGGCTGGCGTTGGGCCTGGAGTGCCTGGAGCAGTGCCCGCCGGTAATGGCCGGTGTTCTCGGTCTTGGTGGCGCGTTCGAGCCAGGCGACGGCCTTTTCTTCATGGACCCGGGCCAGATTGATATTGGCCTTGATTAATTGCTGCTGGGATGCCTGTTCCGCCTGTTCCGCTTGGTTCCAAAGCTGGAAAGCGTAGCCGGCCAGGAGCAGCATGAGGACGGCCAGGATGCCCAGGCCCAGGCTCCAATTGCGGGCGGTGTGGCGGGCGCGCCGGTCTTGCTCGGCTCTTTCCCGCAGCAGGCGTTCGCGTTCGGCGCGCGCCTGCTCGCGCTCGAGGCGTGCCCGGCGGCGCTCACGGTGTTCCTCGATGCGGGTCCGACGGCTTTCCCATAGGAAATCCAGGGCCGGTTGGAAGCCGGTCCGATAACGCCCGGCCCAGGCGGCGGTGGGCTGTTGGCGCCGGCGCCAGGCGATGGCTTCTTGCAGCTCCGCGTCCCGATAGAAACGGGGCGCGGCGGGGTTGTGTTTGGCCGCGGTCTCGGCCAGGCGGCGGTAGATGTCGGCGTTTGCGGCCTCCTGGTCTACCCAGTTGTGCAGGCTTTTCCATTGGCGGATCAGGCTTTCGTGGGAGATGTCTACCATGGGGTCCGGGTCCCCGGAGAGGACCAGGAAGTTGCGGCCGCCTTCGCTTTTTGACCCCCTCTCGCTTATTGACCCCCTCTCGCCTCTTGATCCCCTCTCGCTTTTTGATCCCCTCTCCCCAACCCCTCTCCCGGTTGGGAGAGGGGCTTTTGCGAAGCCGTCGATGATCTGCCGGAGTCGCGGCTCGGTGGCGCCGGTGATGGCGGTGAGGTCGCTCAGGCGGGTGGGCCGGCGGATGCGGCGGTTGCCTGGGTCCGTCTCGGTGAGGGCCTGGAACAGCCGGCGGGCCAGGTCTTGGTCTTCGTCGCCGAGCTCTTCCAGGGCCTCCCCGGCATGTGCGTT
Organism: Candidatus Thiosymbion ectosymbiont of Robbea hypermnestra; assembly: GCA_020443945.1. Taxonomy (GTDB): domain Bacteria; phylum Pseudomonadota; class Gammaproteobacteria; order Chromatiales; family Chromatiaceae; genus Thiosymbion; species Thiosymbion ectosymbiont_B. The sequence continues at coordinate 2,778 of JAIZWN010000810.1, forward strand.
CAGGGCGCCGTGGATGGTGTGTACCCGCTCGTAGTGCTCGAGGTCGATGGGACCCCGGTCATGCGGCCCGCGCGGTGACTCCGCCGGTTGTTCGGCGGGTTGTTCGACGGGTTGTTCGGACCAGGCGTCCCAGCAGCGCATGAGTAGGTGCTGGAGGATGGGCAGGTCGTCGCGGGTGTCCAGCCGTTCGTTGAGCAGCCGGTCTACCAGGCGCGGCGCGATGCGCTCGCCGGTCAGGCGGACCGGGCCGACGATGGCCTCCCGGCGCTGGCCGCGGGTCAGGCGCGGCACCAGGAATTGGCCGCGGTTGATGGCCTCCGGCAGGCCGGTGAAGGCGTCGCAGTCGCCGATGAAGTCCGAGCGCATGGTGATGACGCAGTAGACCGGCAGTCGGTCGCGGGTCGCCAGGCGCAGCAGCAGGTCGACAAAGCCTTCCGCCTCGGCGCGGTGGGTGGCCGCCCCGGTCCCGGCCGGGTCCTGATGGAAGCGGAAGAGTTCCTCGAACTGGTCCACCAGGAGCAGCAGGTTGGTGTCGTCGCTCTCCAGCGTGGGCCCGAGGAGCGCCAGGGCTGCTTCGGCGCCTTCTTCCAGCAGGCGGTCGGCGAGCCGGGTTACCGCGGCCGGGTCCGGGGCTTGCCCGGTCGCTTCCCGGAGGGCCGCGGCCAGGTGCCCGAGGGGCGCCTCGCCGGGCTTGCAGGTGGCGATGCGCCAGCGGTCGCGGTCCTGGACCAGGAAGCCGGCTTCCAGGGCCGGGATCAGTCCGGCGCGGATCAGCGAGGATTTGCCGCAGCCGGAGCTGCCGACCACGGCCAGGAAGCGACTTTGGTGCAGGGAGGTGAGGAGGGATTGCACCTGGGTGTCGCGGCCGAAGTAGTAGAGGCTGTCCGCGCGCTCGAAGGGCCGCAGGCCGACAAAGGGGTTGGGCGCCGGTTGCCGGTTCATGGCCCGCTCCCCGCGGCTCCGGATAGGAGCTGTTCGACCGTGGCCTCGGCGATGCTGGTTGTGCCGGTGTTGTCCAGTATTTGTACCCGGAGCAGGCGCGGCAGGGGTGGCAGGGCCTGGCTGCCTGGGCAGTCGGGCAGCAGGAGCACCCAGATGGTTTCCAGGGAGAGGGTCTCGCCGAGCCGGGCGGCGGCTACCTTGAAGGCGCGCTCGATCCGCCCGCGGACCCACTCGGGGGCGACCTGGCCGAACAATACGATCAAATCCTGGGCGCGGGTGACGAGCTGCTCGAAATCGGTCCAGCGATCGGCGGGCTCGGCGCCGTCGCGGGTTACTTCCAGGGCCAATGTCGGCGCCCGGCGCTTGAGGTCCGCCGCCAACTGGAAGCCGTAGTGCTGGTCGGTAGAGTGGGGGTCGATGACGATGGTGCGTCCCGCTTGGGCATCGGGATTGTCGGTATGGAGCTTGGCGATCTGTTCCAGGACGTCCTCGATGAGCTGCACTTGGCCGCTGCGCTGGAGCTGGTAGCCGGCGCCCGCTCGGGCGTCGGTCTCGAGGGCGTTCAGCCAGTCGCGGTGGTCCGCGTCGTCCGAGGTGGCCGGGTCGAGGGTCTCCGGCAGCCAGAACAGGGACGGGGTGGGGGCTTCCTTGGCGAGCTCGGCTTGGCGACGCGGGTAGCTGTGTTCGCCATCGTCCACCGCTCGGCCCGGCCAGCGGTCGAGCAGGTGGATGCTCAGATCGGTGTTTTCCAGTGCCCGTCGTAGCGCGGCGTCATGTTCGGTGGCCGGATAGGGCGGGGGGATGGGGTCGGCAATACGTGCCTGGTCTCCGATGTCCGCGATCAGCCGTTTACGCAGCCGGGCCAGGCTGTCGGGTACGTCGGCAATCAGGATCTCGGGCAGCCGCTCGCCGGCGGGCCGGCTAGTCGGCGGCTGCTGCGGGTCGTCCTTGGGGGCTGGGAATGATTTGAGCAGGCGCATTGCGGCATCGACAATGGGCCGCATGGCCGCGTCGTAGTGCTTGGGGTCGGAGTCCTCGATGGGGTCGCCGAAGGCGTCCTGGTCATCGGTCGCATCGTGGAACTTGAAGCCGATTGTCCCGGCGAGGGGTTGGGTCCAGTGACCCGAGTCGGTCCACTTCTCATGCGGGATCTGGTTGATGAGGACGTTGAAGATGCGCCGCTCGCCGTTGACGGCCAGCCCGAGGGGATGGGACCTGGCGGCGGCGACAAACCAGCCGAGCTCCTGCTTACAGTAATCCGAGTCGCGGTAGTTCTCGGAATGGAGGACCACCAGGAGCGCGGTACGGCCCAGGTCTTGCTCGATGCGGCGATCCAGCTCGGTGGCGCCAGTCAAGCGTCGCTGGTCCCACCAGACCTCGAGCCCGGTCAGGCCCCGGCGTTTGCCGAGCCACTTCAGATAGTCTACGAACCTCTCCACCCAGCCGGTTTCCTGCCCAGGGCGCGGCTCGTTGTCCTGGTGGCTGAAGCTGATAAAGATGTCGTAGTCGAAACCCGGCGTGCAGGCCATATCGGTAGTGGTCGATCTGGTCGTGGTCGGGGGAATCGCGTAAGGGTTCAAATCCCACCGTCATTCCGGCCGGGAGTGCCGGAATCCGCCGGTGCCAGGGATGACAGAAGCCGAGGGAGGCGTATCGTCGGTCCGTTTTTCTATGTACTTACCGTCCGCGAATTTATGCAAAACACCGGCTATGAATATTTGGTATGGAATACCTTCCGACATGGCAAGCTTTTGAATTGCAGAAAGATCACGGCTTGTAATACGAACACTTATCCTTTTATCTTTTCTCAAGGTTTCAGCGGCATACCTTCTATGCTTTTCTATCTCCTCTTCCGCATTCGGAACAGGCTGTATCTTCCCCGATTCGAATGCATCCAGGATCTCCTGCTCCTCCTGAGTCAGCTGATAGTTACCCATGGCTATTCCCCAAGATACCTTTTTGTTGCCTTACGACTCGGTATAATCGTCTTCAGAAAAACACCCTCTTCCGATTCCACATACGGAACCAGATAGGCGTAGTCATTTACAGCTACAATGGAAACCAATTGGTTCGGATAACGTTTCTGATTCGGATGCGGGTATACGTCCAACTCATCTCCGTTTTCAATATGGAAGACAATTTCCTCGAAGGATATACCCCTCGTATTCCTTAGGACCTCATTCTTTTCCCGATCCCAATCGTAGCTCTTCATTTGTAATCGTTCAGCCCCCCGCTGTTTTTGCCATCCCTGACATCGACAGATTCCGGCAATCCCTGCCGGAATGACGAGATGGAGGCTGAATGATTATCTTCATTTACGGATTGTAGCATATGGATCTATCGATCCTTATTTTCTGATGTTCTCACCTGCAACAGGTATATGCTATCGCAATCGCGACATTGCGCCGGTCAAATCGTCAGCTACCGGTCACTCATCGACCACCAGAAACGCATCCCGTAGAAGATGGCGAGCAGCAGCATGCCGGATGTGAGGCCGATCCAGAATCCCGATACTTCCAGCCCCGCGCCGAACCCCAGCAAGGCCCCCAAGGGGAAGGAGACCGTCCAATAGACCAGCACGGCCATGAGAGACGGCAGTTTCATATCCGAAAAGCTGTTTAAGACCTGCACCATCACTACCCGCAGCCCTTCGACCAGCACAAAGAGGGCGGCTAACCCCAGGACCGGGGCGATGGCCGGCGTCAGCGCCTGTGCCGCCGGTGATCCGAAGCCCAGAAACAGCATGGCGATCCAATGCGGGAAGGCCAGAAAGACGGTCATCACCGGCAGCAGGAATAACAGCTGGATCAGTAGGGTGCCGCCGAGCGCCTGCCGGATGGCCAGGTGGTTTTTACCCGCATAGGCCATACCCGTGCGTGTTCCCCCCGCGATACCCACCGCCCCCACCATCTGACAGATTACCAGGACGGTCTCGAACACAATGGTATAGAGCACCAGGGCCGAGGTGCCGATCCGACCGGATAACAGGGCGAACCCTGAATAGAGGGCGGTTCGCATCAGGATCTCGAAACTCTTGGGCAGACCCAGAGCCAGATAGCGTTTCAGGATGGGCCACCGGGACTGCCAGGCCTTCAGATACAGGGTCGCGCTGCCGAAAAAGCGGTGGAAACCGAGCGCCCAGAAAAAAATCAGGTGACCGACGCCGTAGGCGATGATGCTGGCCAGACCCGCCCCAGCCATTCCCAGTGCCGGGAAGCCGAATTTCCCGAACACCAGCAGGTAATCCAGCACGGCATTGAGCGCCACTTCCAGCCAGATGATGAGTGCCGCGGTTCCGGCCCGGCCCAGGGCGGCGAAGGCCATGGAAAACCCGAAGGTGGTGAGCATCGGGAACAGGGTCCAGAGATAAAGATCCATGTAATCCCCGGCCAGATCCGCGAGCTGGGGGTCCTGGCCGGCCAGAATCAGGATTGGCCGGAGCTGCCACAGGATGGCCCCACCCAGGGCCGCGAGGATGCCGCAGACCCAGAGTCCCTGGCGGATCAGCAGGGGCACCGTGCGGGAGCGATTCGCCCCCCGGGCCTGGGCGGCGAGCACCATCATGGGAAACAGCATCCCGATTCCCGCCAGCAGAATGAGGTTGTAAATGGACAGCGCCAGACCGGATGCACTCAGCTCCCTGGGGCCTGGTACCCCATGTCACCTTATTTTACATTCTCAGCGCGGCGAGAAGCGGCCAGATGCGAGGCGCGTGAGCGCAGGAATA
>JAIZWN010000811.1 GCA_020443945.1 Candidatus Thiosymbion ectosymbiont of Robbea hypermnestra
GATTCCGGCAATCCCTGCCGGAATGACGGGGTAGGGGTCGGCAGACTTCATCACTTAAAATTTAGCCACTACCTCACAGATTATTGCGTTTTCTCATCGGCGGGAATCTGCGTAATCCGCGGATTCAAAATCACAGATCACAAAGTTACAACACTACCCCAGCACACAGGAACCTGCACGGCGGCGCTTTGATCTCCCCACCGTTTCAGACACCAAAGCAGGCAATTGCCTGACAACAACGTCCGTGCAACATAAGATGCGCCGCCTATCAAGACGCTGAACGCAGACAAACCCTGAGGTATCCCCACAAAATCCGCCCTCGGCTCTGGCTCCTCACGCTCTAGCGTGGGAGCAAGTCTGGACGCTCCAGCGTCATGAAACCTTGGCCGCTGAAGCGGCCACCATTGCGTTCCCACGCTGGAGCGTGGGAACGAGCCAAACAACTTGTTGTTTTAGATCATAATAATGTGGGGACACCTCAGAGACAAACCTCCCTTGCCCCCGTCCATGGGGGCAAGGGAGGTTGCTGGTTAGCTCGACGTTCGCATAAAATGGCTATAACACTGTAAATTGAGAGGCTTTATGAAAATCAATGTAGTCATCGAAAAAGATGGAGACGGCTACTTGGCTAGAGTAGAAGGGCATCAAAATCTGTTTGCATTTGCCTACACTGAAAAAGATGCTGTTATAGAGTTAAAGAATGTTGTTGAAATGGTTATGGATTACCATCTTGAGCAGGCAAACGATGAGAGAATCATCAGAAATGAACTTGCTACCACGGTAGAAAAGTATGCCCTTCAAATATGCTGCTTTTAGATAAAATTGATGGGTTAGTATCAAAACGGGAAGACTTTGCATTTGAAACAACATTGAGTGGGCTAGGTTATGTTCGCCGTATTCAAGAATGGAGATTAATAGGATATTCGGTAGTCTTGTACTTCTTGAAACTCCCCAGCGAAGAGATGGCGATCGAACGTGTTCATCTTCGCGTAGCAGAGGGCGGACACAATGTACCGGAAAGGACAATCAGGAGACGATACCATAAAGGTTGGAAAAACCTGAATATGAATTATAAACAAGTGGTAGATGCGTGGGTGATTTTTGATAACTCTGGTAAGTCCCCTGTAATTTTGGATGAAAGCACATGAAAGAGCAGATTTCGCAATCAAAATTAGCACTTGATGCTATGCGTCGTGCATCACGAGAGGCTGTTGCAAGGGCAGCAGAGAAGGATTTAAAGATACCCATGTGGAAAAATGGAGAAATAACCTTTGTGGACGTCAAAAAAGAACCCCTAACAATTGAATCAACGGGGGAAATGGGGTCAGGTCTTGATCCGTGACTCTTGAAGGCACACATCAAGACCTGACCCCATTCCCCCGCTGAACGCAGACAAACCTCCCTTGCCCCCGTCCATGGGGGCAAGGGAGGTTGCTGGTTAGCTCCCCGTTAGGCCAGTAAAAGAAAAGCCCCAGCATAAAGCTAGGGCCTGTGAAAAACTAAGATGCTTTATCCGGCGCTAAAGTGATTATTAAATGGTCCACACCAGGTAAAACTTGAAGTTGTTTGCCAACCTCAAAGCCTATTTGATTTAGCCAATAGCCTTTGAGTTGAATAATGGGAACCGAAGGTGGCCTCGGCCATTTATTCAGGACCGCATTCACCGCCGCGCGGGCGCCATGGACCAAGCGCGTGCGCAGGTACGGGTCGCCCCGTTTGCTGATGCCCAGCAGGCAGACCTTCCCGCCCGTGCCGGCTTGGGCGGGGACCAGCCCGAGAGCAGCGGCCAATTGCCGGGCACTTGCAAATTGCTT
>JAIZWN010000812.1 GCA_020443945.1 Candidatus Thiosymbion ectosymbiont of Robbea hypermnestra
ACGGGCGCCTTACCCATGACCCACGATCCCTTTGTGGCTTGGTGTCTTTGTGTGAGAATTGAGAATGTCCCCTAAGACACCACCCAATTGAGAACGCCCCCTAGTCCAGCCATTACCCAATCCGGATCAAGAGTGAGGAAACGATGGATATCAAACCGATTATCGGCAAGGTCATCGATGGCAAGCAGCTCGACGCGGAGGAAATGACCGCCGCCATGCGGGCCATCATGAGCGGCGCGGCCACCGAGGCCCAGATCGCCGGCTTCCTGGTCGCCATGCGCATGAAGGGCGAGACGGTCACCGAGATCGCCGCCGCCGCGGCCGTCATGCGTGAGCTGGCTACCGGCGTGGACATCGGCGGGCTGCCCAACCCCCTGGACATCGTGGGCACCGGCGGCGACGCCTCCGGGACCTTCAATATCTCCACCACCAGCATGTTCGTGGCCGCCGCCGCGGGCTGTCACGTCGCCAAGCACGGCAACCGCTCGGTATCGAGCAAATCCGGCAGCGCCGATGTCCTGGAGGCGGCGGGCATCCGTCTGAACCTGACCCCCGAGCAGGTCGCCCGTTGCGTGCGGGAGGTCGGGGTGGGATTCCTCTTCGCCCCGGCCCATCATGGGGCCATGAAGCACGCCATCGGCCCGCGCAAGGAGCTGGGCGTGCGGACCCTCTTCAACATCCTGGGTCCCCTGACCAATCCCGCCGGGGTCCCCAACCAGCTGCTCGGCGTCTTCCGCGCAGACCTGCTCGAACCCCTGGCCCAGGCGCTCCAACGCCTAGGCAGCAACCACGTCATGGTCGTCCATTCCCGGGACGGCCTGGACGAGCTGAGCATCGGCGCCGAGACCGAGGTGGCGGAGCTTGCAAAGGGTAAGGTCCGCCGTTACAGCATCACGCCCGAGGAGCTCGGTCTCTCCCGAATGCCCCTGGACGCCATTCGGGTGGCGGGCCCCCAGGAAAGCCTGGCCCTGCTCCGCGGCGTGCTGGACAACCAGCCGGGCCCGGCCCGTGACATCGTGGTCCTCAACGCCGGCGCCGCCATCTACGTGGCCGGCGTCGCCGCGAGCCTGAAGGAAGGCGTGCAGGCGGCGGATGCCGCCATCACCAGCGGCGAGGCGCGTAACCGCCTGGAGCGGCTGGTTGCGCTCACGCAAGGCTTCGCTTAACCCCTGGAGTCACTCGATTCGGTAGGCAGAGCCCTCGGTCGTGAGCCGGATTTCCGTTCCAGGCGCAGGTGTACAAGTCCCCATGGCCGACACCCCGGATATCCTCAGGAAGATCATCCACCGCAAGGCGGAGGAGGTCGCGGCCCGCGCCGCGCGCCGGCCCCTGGAGCAATTGGTCCGGGAGCTCGCCGCAGCGCCGCCGGTGCGCAGCTTCGCCGCCGCCCTGGCGGCCAGGCTGGCGGCTGGCTGGCCGGCCGTCATCGCTGAGCTCAAGAAGGCATCCCCCAGCAAGGGCCTGCTGCGGGAGGACTTCCGTCCCGCCGAGCTCGCGGCCGGCTACGAACGCGGCGGCGCCACCTGCCTTTCGGTACTCACGGATCGGGACTTCTTCCAGGGCAGCGACGACCACCTGCGGGCGGCCCGCGCCGCCTGCTCCCTGCCGGTCATCCGCAAGGACTTCATCATCGAGCCCTATCAGGTCTACGAGGCCCGGGCCATCGGCGCCGACTGCATCCTGCTGATCGCGGCCTGCCTGGACGACGGCCGGCTGCGGGCGCTCGCGGACCTAGCCGCGGAGCTGGGGCTGGATGTACTGATGGAGGTCCACGACCGGCAAGAACTGGCGCGGGCACTGGCGATTCCCAGCCATCCGATCGGGATCAACAACCGGAACCTGCACAGCTTCCAGGTCAACCTGGAGACGACGCTCGACCTGCTGGACGCCATCCCCGAGGACCGCATCCTCGTCACCGAGAGCGGCATCCACTCGCGGGAAGACATCGCCCGCCTGCGCGAACATGGCGTTCACGCCTTCCTGGTCGGGGAGACCTTCATGCGCGCCCCGGACCCAGGCGCCCTGCTCGCCCGGCTGTTCGCGCAGGACCCCGGTGCCTGACCAACCAACCCCTCAAGGTAGTGGGTGGTGTCTTAAGATTTGTGGTTTTCGGGATTTGGCGTAGAGACCTTCCCTCACCATCATGGTTGTCCGCAGGGTAGTGGGTAAATCCTGCGTGATGTTCAACGTTTGTTCTCATACAAAGCCACAAAGACACGAAGAATTTTTCCCTGCCGTTGCTGATCGTCCGCGAGATTTTCATCGCAGACTCTAAAGACCATGGTCGTTTCCCTTCCACCCTTGTCTCTCTTGGTGGCTTGGTGTCTTTGTGTGATGTTCGACGTGACTCAGGTAGACACCTGATCACTTGAGA
>JAIZWN010000813.1 GCA_020443945.1 Candidatus Thiosymbion ectosymbiont of Robbea hypermnestra
GTTCCGGCAATCCCTGCCGGAATGACGGCCAACCGGCGCCTTACCCATGACCCACGATCCCTTTGTGGCTTGGTGTCCTTGTGTGAGAATTGAGAATGCCCCTAAGAGGCTATGGTCGTTTCTCTTTCATCCTGGTCTCTCTTGGTGGCTTGGTGTCTTTGTGTGACCGATACCGATAGGTTTTGCCCGCTATGCCGGTACTCGCGTTGGATTTCGACGGGGTTCTCTGTGATAGCGCCCGTGAGACGGGGATTACCGGCTGGAAGGCGGCAGCGACTATCTGGGGGGATATGGCCGGGGCCTTGCCGCCGCCGTCGCTCCTGGAGGCCTATTGCCGGGCCCGGCCGGTGATCGAGACAGGCTATGAGGCAATCGCCATGGTGCGCCTGCTCCGGGATGGGGAGGACCCGGAGGAATTGCGCGAGACCTTCCCACGTCGGATCCCGGCGGTGATCGGGCGGTCCGGCATGGACGCCGGGGGGCTGAAGCGATTGTACGGAGCGGTGCGCGACCGTTGGCTCCGGGAGGATCCCCAGGAGTGGCTGGCGCTGAGTCCCTTGTATCCGGGTGTGCGCGCGGTTCTGAATGGGTTCCCGTCCGGGACCGAGGGTTATATCGTCACTACCAAGCAGGAGCGGTTTGCCGCGCGGTTGCTCGCATATCATGGGGTGCGTTTCGATGCCGCGCGGATCTTCGGTCTGGATCGGGGCATGACGAAGGAGGCGGTGGTCCGCCGGCTCATGGCGCGCCATCCGGGCGCTCCCGTCCATCTGGTCGAGGACCGTCTGGCGACCCTGAAGCGGTTTCTCGCCCAACCGGAGCTGGCGGCGGTCCGCCTGCATCTGGCCTGCTGGGGCTATAACACGCCGGCGGAGCGTCGGGAGGCGATGGGCTTGAAAATCCACCTCCTGGCGGCACTTAGTCTCCCGGAGATCCTGCAATGATGGAGTGCGAGAGTGACCAGTGAACGACTTGTGCTGAATAGGCAGCTGGCGCAGATGCTCAAGGGCGGCGTTATCATGGATGTGACCACGCCCGAGCAGGCGGCGATTGCCGAGGAGGCGGGCGCCGTCGCCGTCATGGCCCTGGAGCGGGTGCCGGCGGATATCCGCCGCGAAGGCGGGGTGGCGCGCATGTCCGATCCCGGCCTGATTCGGGCGATTCTGGCGGCCGTATCCATCCCCGTCATGGCCAAGGTGCGCATCGGACACTTTGTCGAGGCCCAGCTGCTCGAGGCCCTGAAGATCGACTATATCGATGAGAGCGAGGTGCTCACCCCGGCCGACGAGGAAAATCATATCGACAAGACCCGCTTTGTCATCCCCTTTGTCTGCGGCGCCCGTAATCTGGGCGAGGCCTGCCGACGCATCGCCGAAGGGGCGGCGATGATCCGCACCAAGGGCGAGGCGGGCACCGGCAATGTGGTGGAGGCGGTGCGCCACGTGCGCACCATGAACCGGGAGCTCCGCGTCCTCCGCGAGCTGCCGCGGGAGGAGCTCACGGGTTTCTGTCGGGACCAGGGGCTCCCCTACGAGGTGGCGCTCAAGGTGCGGGAGGCCGGACGCCTGCCGGTGGTGAATTTCGCCGCCGGCGGCATTGCCACGCCGGCGGATGCCGCGCTCATGATGCAGCTCGGCTGCGATGGCGTGTTCGTGGGCTCGGGCATCTTCAAGTCGAGCGATCCCGCCCGGCGCGCCGCCGCTATCGTCCAGGCCACCACTCACGCCGACGACCCGGAACAGGTCCTGGAGGCGTCCGCCGACCTGGGCGAGGCCATGGTCGGCATCGAGATTCCCACTATCCCCGAGGAGGCACGCCTGGCCGGGCGGGGCTGGTAAACCGAGGCTCCGATCCATGGCGGGCATCGGCGTCCTCGACCTGCAAGGGGGCGTGGTCGAGCATCTGGGGCACCTGGCCGCCCTGGGCCTGTCGGCGCGGCGGGTGAAGAAGGCCGCGGATCTCGCGGGTCTGACCGGCTTGATTCTCCCCGGCGGCGAGAGCACCTGCCTGATCCGCCTGTTGCGCCGCTGTGGGCTCGACCGCGCGATCCGGGACCGCGCGCGCGCCGGGCTCAAGCTTTGGGGCACCTGCGCCGGGGCCATACTCCTGGCGCGGGAGGTGGTGGGCGAGGCGACGAGTCTGGGGCTCATGGATATCCGCATCCGACGCAACGCCTTCGGCAGCCAGCTCGATAGCTTCAACCTCACCGTCCCGGTCCCGGCGGTCGATCCCGCGCCCATCCCGCTCACCTTTATTCGGGCCCCGAAGATCCTCCGCCTCGGCGCGGCCGTGTCGTCCCTGCTCGAGATCGACGACTATTGCGCCGCCGCCGAGGACCCCGACACCCTGGTCACCGTCTTCCATCCCGAGCTCACCCCGAGTCTTGCCTTCCACCGCTATTTCGCCGCCAAATGCGGTCTCCCGATCCCGAACCGCCAACACCCTGAGAGATTGTCTAAAAACTCAAGCCATGTTGAAGGTGCCGGGCCAAGTTCAAATAGGACAGGATTAACAGGAGGTTTTACTTCGTCATTTTGAGCTGCCGTCGCCTAGGGGTACGAATCAAAACGCAGAAAAATCCTGTCAATACCAAGCAAAATCAAAGGTTTAGTTTTTAGACAGCCTCTGAGAGACGGTCTGAATCAGTGTGAGATTCCTTGTTCTCACACCAAGCGCGGTAGGATGGGTAGAGGCGCACCACTGCACTTTTGGGTATGCCAATGACTAACTGCGCCGAAACCCATCGTCCACGGAAATCCCTGATGATGGGTTTCGGCGCGGGAAAAACCGCTCCAAAAACAACTACTTGAGTCCGCGCCTCTACCCATCCTACGCTTTGTTCTTGGTCCGTAGATGACCCACCGTAAAAAATCCTGTTCATCCTGAAAATCCTGTTAATCCTGTACGATTGGAAGACCGCACGAACCACGCAGAATGGCTCGACCTGTCAGCGGTGGTGCCGT
>JAIZWN010000814.1 GCA_020443945.1 Candidatus Thiosymbion ectosymbiont of Robbea hypermnestra
CAACCTCCTTTCAGGTTGCTAGACTGACCAGGCTTTGCCTGGCGCACCAAAGCCACAAAGACACGAAGAATTTTTCCAGGCCGTCGCCGATCATCCGCGCGATTTTCATCGCAGACTCAGAGACGGTATTGTTCTAACTTTATTGTTTCCGGGATTCGGCGTATATACCCAGGGACAACAAAATTACAGCACCACCGGCTCGGGTTCGCGAGTCCTTGCCGTCCGGTCGGGAGCGGTATTCCACGGGAGCAGTATGCCATGAGCCTTGTCCCAATCCAGCGCCGCCGGACCGTGCCGGTGTTTGTCGGGGGGGTTTGCGTCGGCGGCGACGCGCCCATCGTGGTGCAGTCCATGACCAATACGGACACCGCGGATGTGGCGGGCACCACGGCCCAGGTGGCCGAGCTCGCGCGGGCCGGTTCCGAGCTGGTGCGCATCACGGTCAATAATGAAGCCTCGGCACGGGCGGTACCCGCTATCCGCGAGGCCCTCGAACGGCAGGGTCTGGAGGTGCCCCTGATCGGTGATTTTCACTTCAACGGGCATCGGTTGCTCACGGAGTATCCGGATTGTGCCCAGGCCCTGGCCAAATACCGCATCAATCCGGGCAACGTGGGCCGTGGCGCGAAGCGCGACACTCAGTTCGCCGCCATGATCGAGACCGCCTGCCGCTATGAGCGGCCAGTGCGCATCGGGGTCAACCAGGGCAGCCTGGACCCGGAGCTTGTCGCCCGGCTCATGGATGAAAATGCCGGGTCCGCCGCCCCCGAGACGGCGGACGAGGTGATGCGTGAGGCCATGGTGCGCTCGGCGCTCGAGAGCGCACAACAGGCCGAGGCGCTTGGGCTCGGGCGCGACCGCATCCTGCTTTCCTGCAAGATGAGCGGGGTACAGGAGCTGATCGCGGTGTACCGGTCGCTGGCGTCCCGTTGCGACTACGGGCTCCACCTGGGGCTCACGGAGGCCGGTATGGGCTCCAAGGGTATCGTCGCCTCCACCGCGGCCCTCGCGGTTCTGTTGCAGGCGGGTATCGGGGATACCATCCGCATCTCCCTGACCCCGGAGCCCGGGGAGTCGCGCACCCGGGAGGTCCTCGTCGCTCAGGAGATACTCCAGACCATGGGGTTGCGATCCTTCGCGCCCATGGTGACCGCCTGCCCCGGCTGCGGTCGCACCACCAGCACCTATTTCCAACGGCTGGCCAAGGACATCCAGGACCACCTGCGCGCGCGGATGCCCCGCTGGCGCGACCGGTACCCAGGGGTGGAATCCATGCGGGTCGCGGTCATGGGCTGCGTGGTCAACGGACCCGGCGAGAGCAAACAGGCCGACATCGGCATCAGCCTGCCCGGCACCGGCGAACGGCCCTCCGCCCCCGTCTACGCGGACGGCGAGAAGGTCGCGACCCTCAAGGGCGACCGAATCGCCGAAGGGTTCACGCGCCTGGTGGACGACTATGTCCGTACCCGTTATTCGGCGCAAAAGGTATCCCCCACCACCGAATCCTAGGGGGCGTTCTCAATTCTCACAGTAGAGTAGAGGACAGGTTTCCCGTGTCCTTAGATTTGGCCTATCCGTTCC
>JAIZWN010000815.1 GCA_020443945.1 Candidatus Thiosymbion ectosymbiont of Robbea hypermnestra
GGCCTGCGCACGGGCTGGCTGATCCTGGGCATCCTGCTGCTGCTGATTGTCCTGGGCGAGGCGGGGCTGCGCCTGGCACTGACAACCAAGGGCTGGCTCCTGGATCGGCCGCTGACCGAGGGCCAGCTCGCCGAGCGCCGGATCGACCGCTGGGCGCGGGCCGACGCCTATCACAACGCCCCCTGGGTCCATGACTATTACAGAGAATTCCATGCGGTGCAGCCCTACGGTTGGCGGCCCTATGTCTATTGGCGGCATCCCCCGTATCAGGGCCGCTATATCCAGGTGGACCACAAGGGCCTGCGGGCGACCTGGAACCCGCCGACGCGGGAGCCGGCCACCGATCCGCCGCCGGTGCGGATCTTCGCCTTCGGCGGCTCGACCATGTGGGGCTGGGGCGCGCGGGACGGCCACACCATCGCCTCATCCCTGAGCCGGCTGCTGCATGCGCGGGGGTACCGCGCCCAGGTCACCAATTACGGCCAGTTCGGCTATGTCAGCACCCAGGAGGCGATTGCCCTGCTGCGTTGTATTCACCGCGGCGAGCGCCCGGATATCGCGCTCTTTTACGACGGCATCAACGAGGTATTCGCATCCTCCGTAAAGGATGCGGCGGGTATCCCGCCCAATGAGTGGCACCGTCGCACGGAATACAATCTTCTCGACCGGCCGCGCCGGTTGCTGCAACATGCCGGCCGCCAGCTTCTGACCGAAAACCTGTGGGGGACCGAGCGCCTCGTGGCCGGGCTGCGGCGGCATTTCCGGTCGTTGCCGGAAGACTGGTCGCGGACCTTGCCGCTGGGCGGTGGGCTTGCCCGGCAGACCCTGCATGTGTATGTCTCCAATCTGGCCTTCATCGAGTCACTGGGGCGACGCTACGGGTTCGAGCCCCTGTTCTACTGGCAGCCTCATCTTTTCTCCAAACGCCACCGCTCGCCCGACGAGCGGACCATGTTCCAGCATCGGCTCTCGACCAAGGAGGCGTTCGACGCCGTCTACCGGGAGATGCGGCGGTCCGCGGCGCTGAAGGACCGGCCACGATTCCACGATATCAGCGCGCTGTTCGACGATCTGGCAGAACCCTATTATGTGGACGGCTTCCACCACCTCTCCGAGCCGGGCAACCGGTTGGTCGCCCAGGCCATGCTCGAAGACCTGATCGAGCTGATCGACCGGCGCCGCGCCGCCAGCAAGTAAGTAAGTGAGTGAGTGGGTAGTGGTAAATTTTCAAGTGATCAGGTGTCTCCCTGAGTCACGTCGAACATCACACCAAGACACCAAGCCACAAAGGGATCGTGGGTCATGGGTAAGGCGCCCGTTGGCCGTCATTCCGGCAGGGA
>JAIZWN010000816.1 GCA_020443945.1 Candidatus Thiosymbion ectosymbiont of Robbea hypermnestra
CACGGAAGGCGGTGACCCACCGACAAGTGTATGGGTTTGCTGCATTTGATTTTCGGGGGATTCGGTTAATTGAGAACACCCCCTAAGACACCACCGGATACCGGAAACGACCATGCGTATGTCTCAGGATAAAACCCAAATGCCTGGCCCAAACCAGGCCCCGCCCGGACGCCGGGAGGCCATGCCCCTGACCAACCGCCATTTTGTCAAGGGCACGCCGATCCAACCCCCGTTCCCGGCCGATACCCGCACCGCCCTCTTCGGGCTCGGCTGCTTCTGGGGCGCCGAGCGTTGCTTCTGGGAGCTGCCCGGCGTCTACTCCACCGCCGTAGGCTATGCGGCCGGCTACACCCCCAACCCGACATACCAGGAGGTCTGCTCGGGCCTTACGGGCCACAACGAGGTCGTCCTGGTGGTCTTTGCGCCGCGGGACATCGGCTTCGAGGCCCTGCTGCGCCGGTTCTGGGAGGCCCACGACCCGACCCAGGCGATGCGCCAGGGCAACGACGTGGGGACCCAATATCGTTCCGGAATCTATGTCGCGGACGACGAGCAGGCAACGGCCGCGCGGGCCAGCGCCGAACGCTACCAGGCGGCGCTGACACGGGCCGGCCGCGGAATTATTACCACCGAAATCCTGCCAGCGCCGGCATTCTACTATGCGGAGGACTACCACCAGCAGTACCTGGCCAAGAATCCGGGCGGTTACTGCGGCCATGGCGGCTGCGGGGTCGCCTATCCGACCCCGGACGCCGGTAGGCAGGGCTAGTACCCCGTTTCACCCTATTTTTCACCCTCTTAAGCCCCCCAACCGCGCCAAGGCGAGAGGAGAGCACCGAGCG
>JAIZWN010000817.1 GCA_020443945.1 Candidatus Thiosymbion ectosymbiont of Robbea hypermnestra
GGGTAGTGGTAAATTTTCAAGTGATCAGGTATCTCCCTGAGTCACGTCGAACATCACACAAAGACACCAAGCCACCAAGAGAGACCAGGATGAAAGGGAAACGACCATGGTCTCTCTGCCTGCGATGAACATCGCGCGGATGATTCAGCGACGGCAGGGCAAAACTCTTTGTGTCTTTGTGGCTTAGTGTGAGAAAAAACGTTGAACATCACGCAGGATTTACCCACTATTGCTTCCTTGCAATTTTGCAAGATGCAATAGACCTTGTTCGGATTACTTTGTGCCGTGATATCTCGGAGACCAGGCGGCCGGATCGCTCAGATCGAGCGCCTTTGATTCGGCCTCCTTGCGCTTGGCTTCCGCTAAGCGCCGAGCCTTCGCTTTACGTCTGGCCTCCGCCCGACGCCGAGCCTTCGCCTGGCGGCGGGCCTTTTCCTTTGCCTGCTTGGCTTCCGCGAGGCGTCGAGCCTCTTGCTCTGCTTGTCTGGCCTCCGCCTGGCGACGGGTCTCCTCTTCTGCCTGTTCGGTTTCCGCTTGGCGTTGGGCTTTTTCCTCTGCTCGTTCGGTTTCCGCGAGGCGGCGGGCTTCTTCTTCCGTCCGCTCGGTTTCCGTAAGGCGTTGGGTTTCTTGCTCCGCCTGTTCGGTCTCTGCCTGGCGGAGAGCCTCTTCCTCTGCTCGCTCGGCTTCCGCTAAGCGTTGGGCTTCTTCTTCCACCTGCTTGGCCTCTGCTAAGCGGCGGGCTTCTTCTTCCGTCCGCTCGGTTTCCGCCGGGTGCTGAGTCTCTTCCTGTGCCTGCCTGGCTTCTGCCTGGCGTTGGGGCTCTTCTTCCGTCTGTTCGGTTTCCGCGAGGCGTTGGGGTTCTTCCTTCGTTTTGCCGCCAAAGCATAGAGATCGGCCAAAGAATCCCAGACACCAGC
>JAIZWN010000818.1 GCA_020443945.1 Candidatus Thiosymbion ectosymbiont of Robbea hypermnestra
CCGCTCCAGCGGCCAGGATTTCAGGACGCTGGAGCGTCTGGAATTGCTCCCACGCTGGAGCGTGGGAGCCAGAGAAGGCTTATGCACAGATAGCGCGGACATCAGGTATTAGCGGTTCCGGCAACTTGCCGTCCCTGGCGTCGGCAGATTCCGGCACTCCCCGCCGGAATGACGGTAAGTATAATTATACTTTAATATAACCTAACCTGTCGGAGCTGTATCATGCACACAACCAATCTGCGCAAGGTCGGTGGCTCGATTATGCTGGCCGTTCCGCCCGCATTCCTTGATCAACTGCATTTGCAGGCCGGCGCGACGGTCGGCCTGGCTGTCGACCAGGGCCGTCTGGTGGTCAACCCCAGACCACGGCCACGCTACACGCTCACGGAGCTGCTGGCCGCATCGGACTATTCGCAGCCACAACCGGCTGAGGATCGTGAATGGGTCGATGCGCCCGCCGTGGGTGGTGAGCTACTATGAGGCGGGGCGATGTTTACATGGTGTCGCTCGATCCGACCGCGGGGCATGAACAAAGCGGCAGCCGTCCTGTCCTGGTCATCTCACCGGTCGAGTTCAACGAAGCTACCAGGCTGCCGGTGATCCTCCCGATTACCAAGGGTGGCAAGTTTGCCCGCCGCTTGGGGTTCGCCGTACCCATAACGGGCATCGAGACCACCGGCGTCGTGCGTTGCGATCAGCCGCGTGTGCTCGACCTGGCCGCCCGCCAGGCCCGCAAGGTGGACATCCTGCCGGCGCCAATCATGGATGAAGTGCTGGCAAAGGTCTCCACACTCTTCGAATAACGGCCCTATTTTACCGGTGACTCCCAACGGAAGAGCGCGTCGTAATCCCGGCAATTGGCGACCGATTCCGTGGCCTGTTCGAGGTAGACCTGCTGCACGGACGAGGATGGGTAGGTCAGGTATTGTGAGCATTCCGCACTCTGTCCCGTACCGATCACCACTTTGGTACCTGCCGTGAACTCGCAGTGGGTCAACTTGTCCAGTGGGGACCACTGGTAGCAGATATCGTAATCGGTGCGATACTCGGTGACTTTTCCCTCCGGGCGATCGAGTGCCCACCACTTGCCCAGACGGCTTTCTGGATTCGTGCTGTTCCAGACCCGATAGAGGGTCACCCTGGCATTTTCCTTGACCTTGTAGACTTGGCCCTGACACAGGCCGCCTTCTTTGGGCGCGCCGAGGGCGGCGTTCAGCAGTGCCGGATCCTCGATGGGCTCGAATGCGGCAAACCGCTCGGCCGCTAGTTTGACACTACCCGGGCATGCGCCCGGAGGTTGCTCGACCACCAGGGCCGCGCAGCCATAGAGAGAGACCAGAGACAAGAATATAAGGGGAGATTTCATGGTGGTGCTCCTTGGGTCCGATCGTGCATCAGGGTCACCAGTTGTTCCGCCCGATATTCCCGCAGGAGGGGGTCGATGACCTGGTCCAGTTGTCCGGTCATGATTTCTTCGAGCTGGTAGAGGGTCAGGTTGATGCGGTGGTCGGTAACCCGGTTCTGGGGGAAGTTGTAGGTGCGGATGCGTTCGGAGCGGTCGCCGCTGCCGACCTGGAGCCGGCGGGAGCGGGCCTGCTCGTCGATCTGGGCCTCCTGGGCCTGGGAGAGCAGTTTGGATTGAAGCAGGGATAAGGCGCGGGCCTTGTTTTTGTGCTGGGAGCGTTCGTCCTGGCATTCCACGACGATGCCGGACGGCAGGTGGGTGATGCGTACCGCCGAGTCGGTTTTGTTGACGTGCTGGCCGCCGGCGCCGGAGGCGCGGTAGGTGTCGATGCGCAGGTCTTTGGTGTCGAGCTCGAGGGCGTCGATGGCCTCGGCCTCGGGCAGAACCGCGACGGTGCAGGCGGAGGTGTGGATGCGGCCCTGGGATTCGGTTTCGGGCACCCGTTGGACGCGGTGGGCGCCGGCCTCGAATTTGAGGTGCGAGAAGACGCCGCCGCCGCTGATGCGCAGTACGGTTTCCTTGTAGCCGCCGAGCTCGCCGGGGCTCTCGCTGATGGGTTCCACCGTCCAGCCTTTGCGCTCGGCGAGGCGCAGGTACATGCGCGCCAGGTCGGCGGCGAACAGGGCCGCTTCCGCGCCGCCGGTGCCGGCGCGGATCTCCAGGAAGACGTTGCGGCGGTCGTGGGGGTCCGGGGGGATCAGGAGTTGCCGGAGCTCCGGTTCCAGGACTTCGAGCCGGGCGGTGCCGGCGCTGATCTCTTCACGGGCCAGGTCGGCCAGCTCCGGGTCCGCGAGCATTTCCTCGCTTTCGGCGATGGTGTCCTCGACCTGCCGGTAGCTTCGGTAGCAGGCCACCAGGGGCTCCAGTTGGGCGTATTCCCGGCCCAGCGCGCGCAGCCGGTCGGGGTTTTCCTGGGTTTGAGGATCGGCCAGCAGGGCGGCGATTTCGCCGTAGCGGTCCCGGAGCTGTTCGAGTTTGCCGCGGATGGAGGGGTTCATGGGGCGGAGGAACCT
Source organism: Candidatus Thiosymbion ectosymbiont of Robbea hypermnestra (assembly GCA_020443945.1). Classification (GTDB taxonomy): domain Bacteria; phylum Pseudomonadota; class Gammaproteobacteria; order Chromatiales; family Chromatiaceae; genus Thiosymbion; species Thiosymbion ectosymbiont_B. The sequence goes on from JAIZWN010000818.1 coordinate 2,479, forward strand.
GCCTTGCCGTCGAGTTGCAGGAGTTCGTTGGCGGCCTCCAGCAATTCTTCCCGGCCTTCCCGCCCGGCCTGGCGCAGACGGGCGCTGGGCTGATGCAGGATCTTGTTGGTGAGGCTGTGGGCCAGGAAGCCGAGGACCTCTTCGGCGGGCTTGCCGCTCTCGAGCCGGCGCCGGGCCTTGTCGAGCACTTGGTCGCGCAGCTGTTCGACGCGCGCGCGGTAGTCCTGGATCAGGGTCACCGCGTCCAGGGAACGCAGCCAGCCGAGGAATTCCTCGGTGTGGAAGGCGACGATTTCCTCGGCCTGCCCGGCGGCCTCGCGGCGTGAGTGCAGGCCCTCCAGGACCAGGTTCCGGAGGTCGTCCAGGGTGTAGAGGTAGACATCCTTGAGCTCCCCCACCTCCGGCTCGATGTCCCGCGGCATGGCGATGTCTACCATGAAGATGGGGTGGTGCCGGCGTCGCCGGAGGGCCCGCTCCACGGTGCCCTTGCCGAGTATCGGCAGGGGGCTGGCGGTGGAGGTGATAAGAATATCCGCTTCCGGGAGCCGGTCCGCCACGGCGGTCAGGGCGAGGGCGGAGCCCCCGAACCGAACGGCCAGGCCGTGGGCGCGCTCGACCGTGCGATTGGCGACGATGATGCGCCCGATTTTGTGCCGGCACAGATGGCGCGCGGCGAGCTCGATGGTCTCGCCGGCGCCGATGAGGAGGGCGGTTTGGGCGCTCAGGTCACTGAAGATCTGCCGCGCCAGGCCGACCGCCGCGAAGGCCACGGAGACCGGGCTGTTGCCGATAGCGGTATCCGTGCGGATCTGTTTGGCGACCGCGAAGGCGTTCTGAAACAGCCGGCCGAGCAGCTTGCCGGTGGCCCCGCTGTCTCTGGCTATCCGGAAGGCGGTTTTTACCTGACCGAGGATCTGAGGCTCGCCGAGCACCATGGAATCCAGCCCGCTGGTCACGCGCAGCAGGTGCGAGACCGCCGCGTGGTCCAGCCGGGTGTAGAGGTAGGGCAGGAGGTGCGCCGGGTCCAGTCCGTGGAAGCGTCCCAGCCAGTCGATGACCGGCTGTTCCCCGCCGGCATCCGGGTGCAGGGAACAGTAGAGCTCGGTGCGGTTGCAGGTGGACAGAATAAGCCCCTCGCGGACCGGCGCCAGCCCGGTGAGGCCGCGCAAGGCGCCTACCAGGATATCCGGCCCGAAGGCGACGCGTTCGCGTATCTCCACCGGGGCGGTGTTATGGTTGAGCCCGATTGCCAGAATCGCCATCTTGCCTATTTTAGCGCATAAATACTCGATTTATGCCTACGACGCTTACATGATAGACTTGGCGGAAAGGAAACGTTGCCGGCTGTTTTCGTTGGATGCGAAGCTGAAGATGATAGCCAGGGAAACGAAGATCAGGATTCTCGAGAGATAGAAGATGACTGTTTATACGTTTACCACGGCCAGGCAGCGGTTGGCGCATTTGATGGATGAGGCTGATCGCAAGGTCGAAGTCATTATCAAGCGCAAAAATGGACAAATGTTCGAGCTGCGGCAGGTTGAAGAACCGGGTTCGGGTCTGGATGTTCCGGGCGTCGATGCCCGCCTGTCGACGGATGAGCTTGTCGATATGATCAGAAAATTGCGTGGAGAAAAGCCCGCCGCGGATTGAATCCGAATGGGGGGCGTCCCCCAAACGAAGCGGGCCCCGGCGCGGTAGCCGCCGCACCGAGGCCCTGACCACAACCCAACCTGACGCGGAGGTTCGGCCATGGCTGCCGTCAATTCTACCTTTACTTTCAACGCTGAAACCATCACCAATGTTCGGGATACTCTCCTGATCGGGCTTGCTGCCTATGGTGAGCTTGAGCGGCTATCCGTTGCCCAGGAAATCCAGGCAAGATGTGGGGAGCCGATCAGGGAAGACCTGCGGGTAATCCACCCCACCGGCGCGTCGGATACGATCTCCCGGTTTGCCGAGGCCCTGCGCATGCTCTGTTGACCTGCAACCCCTCGAGCTGCGTCGCAAACCCCCAATCGGACAGGATTTACAGGATTACACAGGATTGACAGGATTTTTGTCATTGACCAAACCAGCAAGCGCCCTTCACAACAAAAAAATCCTGTTCATCCTGAACATCCTGTTAATCCTGTACGATTAGCTAGTGTCGACAGAGCACGGGGGACACAAAATGCGTATGGTCGTGAAAAAGTGGGGTAACAGCGCATCGGTACGCATCCCCGCCGCCGTGATAGAGGCCGCAAACCTCCCCTGGGATGAACCTGTAGAGGTCCGTGAGGAAGGCGGACGTATCGTCATCGAACCGCTGCGTCCGGGCGACTACGATCTTGCGCGGCTGCTGGACGGTATCACGCAAGAGAATCGGCACCCGGAAATCGATTTCGGCCCGGTTGTCGGCAACGAATCACTCTAAGCATCATGGTCCGACGTTCTGCGCCGGACGCCGGCGATATTGTGTGGCTTCACTTCGACCCGCAAGCGGGCCACGAACAATTCGGGTATCGGCCCGCGGTTGTGCTGAGTCCGGCAACCTATAACCGGAAAACCGGGCTCATGCTATGCTGTCCCATGACGACACGGATCAAAGGCTATCCGTTCGAGGTACCCATTTCCGGCAACCGTCCGAGTGTGGTATTAGCCGATCAAGTCAAATCCCTCGATTGGGTGGTACGCAAGGCTGAACGCAAAGGTAGGGTTTCCTCCGCCGAGCTCGCCGACATCCGGGCAAAAGCGATCGCTTTGATCGGCAAGATGCCGCCTGCTTGATTCCCCGTCTGCGCTACGGCGACGGCGCTTTGGTTTTCGGGCCGTCCCGAGCCAAAGCGGCGTCGGGTCCATGCCGGCCGATAGCCAGCCGCGTAGATACTCTGTTCCCCTGCAAGTCCGATTTGCCTCCAGTCCATAAACAGAACATGCAAGGGCGGGATAGCGTAGCGTACCTTTGGGTGTGTGATGGGAACCCAGCGGTTATACTATGAGAGGGTCTCAAACTATATTCCTTGTCTATGATTTCGTTAAGGTGCCGATTCGGCTTTTCTCTCTGCCTCCTGTTCCTGTCTTCGGTTGGCTGGTGCGCCGATCTCCCGGCGCCGGCGCCGGACGATACGCGGCGCTCCGCCGGCCCGGTGGCCGCGCGGGACGCCCCGGCGCCCGCGGCCGAGACGCCGTCCGGGGAGGCGCCGCGGGATGGGGATTCCGCCGCGCCGCCGATGGATCCCGTCTATGCCTTTCTCGTGGGGCAGGTCGCCGGGCAGCGCGATGAGCATCGGGTCGCCCTGACTCATCTCCTGCAAGGCGCGCAGGCGGCGCGGGACCCCCGGTTGGCGGCTCTGGCGGCCGGCACGGCCCTGGTGCTCGGCGATGTCGCGGCCTTGCGGCGGACCACGGACCTGTGGCTCGCATTGGCTCCCGATGCGGTCGGCGCCCACCGCCTGGCGGCCTACGCCCGGCTCGAGGCCGGGGAGGTGTCCGCCGCGGTGGGGCATCTGGGGCGCGTGATCGCCCTGGCGGCGCGGGCGGGTGAGGACGGTTATAGCCAGGTGGCCCATCTGGTTGCCGGGCTGAAGCCTCCGGAGCGGCGCCTGCGGCTTATGGAGACCCTGACCGCCGAGCTCCCGGAAAGCTCCGACGCCTGGTTTGCCAGGGCCCTCGTCGCCGCCGGCGCCGACCGGTACGAGGCGGCGGTGGCGGCGGCGCAGCGGGCGTCGGAGCTGCGTCCGGGCTGGAATCCGCCGCGTCTCTTGCAGGTCCGCATGCTCCTGAAACGCCAGGATCGCAAGCAGGCACGCCAGGTCCTGGAGGCCTTTGTCGCCGAGAGCCCCGAGAATCAGGAGCTGCACCTGCTCTATGCGCAGCTGCTGGTGGACGAGCAGGCCTTCTCCCGCGCCCGCGAGGTGTACGAGCGGATCCTGCGCGGTGCGCCGCGGGAGCCGGATGTCCTGTTCGCCTTGGGGATCCTCTCGCTGGAGCTGGAGGATGCGCAAGGGGCTCGGGACTATTTCACGCGGCTGCACGAGACCGGCAAGCATCGGCACACATCCGCCTTTTATCTCGGGCGGGTAGAGGAGCAGGCGGATAACCCGGAGGCCGCCATCTCCTGGTACCGGAGCGTGGGGGGCGAGCATGCCACCGATGCCCAGATCCGGATCGCGCTCATGCGCGCCGAGCAGGGCAAGGTGGAACGGGCGCGGGAGATCCTGCAGCGGCTACGGGATCGGTGGCCCGAGAAGGCGCCGATGTTCTATCTGATCGAGGCCTCGACCCTGTCCGAGCTGGACCGGCCGCGAGCGGCCATGGCGGTGTACGACGAGGCCCTGGCGGCCTTTCCCGGCGATCACGAGCTCCGCTACGCCCGCGGCCTGCACGCCCTCTCCCTGGATCGGCTGGACATCATGGAGCAGGACTTCCGGGCGATCCTGGCCGAGGACCCGGACAATGCCGATACCCTCAACGCCCTCGGCTACAGCCTAGCGGAGCATACCGAGCGTTTTACCGAGGCCCTCGGCTATATCGAGCGCGCCCTGGCCCTGAAGCCGGACGATCCCGCCATCCTCGACAGCATGGGCTGGGTCCAGTTCCGCCTGGGGAATTCCGAGCAGGCCCTGGAGTACCTGCGCCGGGCCTTGGCCCCGATGCCCAACGGCGAGATCGCCGCCCACCTGGGCGAGGTGCTCTGGACCCTGGGGCGGCACGAGGAGGCGCGCAGTACCTGGAAGACGGCCCTGGATCAGGAACCGGACCATGAATACCTCCTGCGCGTGATCGGCCGCTACCAATCCGCGCCGGCGGCCCCCCGCGCCCCATGAGCGACCCCGTTGCGGGGCGTCCCTGGCCCGCCCCGGCCAAGCTCAACCTCATGCTACGCATCCTCGGGCGGCGTCCCGACGGCTACCATCGCCTGCAGACCGTGTTCCAGTTCCTCGACCGGCAGGATCGGCTGTTCTTCGAGCCGCGGGACGACGGCCGGATCCGGCGCGTCTCGGCCCTTGCCGGGGTCCCGGAGGAATCCGATCTGGTGGTGCGCGCGGCGCGCCTGCTGCGGGAACGGACCGGTCGCCGTCTCGGCGTCGGGATCCGGGTGGAGAAACGGCTGCCTCTGGGCGGCGGCCTGGGCGGCGGCAGCTCGGACGCGGCGACGACCCTGGTGGCGCTGAATCGGCTCTGGGAGACGGGCCTGACCGAGCCGGAGCTGATGGCGCTCGGCGCGGAGCTGGGCGCGGATGTCCCCATCTTCGTATACGGGCGCGCCGCCTGGGGGGAGGGGATCGGCGAGGTGCTGACCCCCGTCGAGCCGCCGGAGCCCTGGTATCTGGTGCTGGCGCCGCGGTGCCGGGTGGCCACCGGCGCGGTTTTCTCGGACGAGAAATTGACAAGGGATTCGGCCCCGATCACAATGAAAAGCTTTGTTGTCGGCGATAATCGGAACGATTGTCTGGCGGTTGTGCGGCGGCGCTACCCGGAGGTTGCCGCGGCCTGGGACTGGCTCGCCACCGTCGGCCGGCCGCGGCTCACCGGAACCGGCGCCTGCGTCTTCTGCGCCTTTGCGACGGCGGCGCGGGCAGAGGTCGCCCGCTCCTCGGTGCCGTCGCGTTTCTCCGCCTTCGTTGCCCGCGGCAGGAATCGCTCGCCGCTCGCGGCAGCGGCTCGGGTATAGCCTGAGAGGGTGTCGCCAAAGGCGACACCCGGTACGGTCCAGGGATGGACCGCCATTTTCGACCGCTGATAAGCGGTTGAAAATGAAGGAAACGGGAAATCGCCATTTTCCGTTTCCGCGGCGCAAAAGCCCAGGGAGGGGCTTTTGCGACACCCTCTGAATTGGGGCGTCGCCAAGCGGTAAGGCACAGGGTTTTGATCCCTGCATACCCAGGTTCGAATCCTGGCGCCCCAGCCATGTTGTCTCCTGTTGGGCAGGAATCGCAAATTCTTTGAACCACGGAGGTGGTTCTTCGGTGCGGTTGGTCACGCCTCGTGGTCTTAAGGCAAAGCCTCGCTAAAATCCCCGACCCCGCGCCGCCGTGAACGAAAACCAAGAGAAGTCAGCCGTGCCCGTCAGCCAGATGATGGTGTTCTCCGGCAACGCCAATCCGCTGCTAGCCGCCGAAATCGCCGCCCACCTGAACCTCCCCCTGGGCAAGGCCACCCTGGGTCGCTTCAGCGATGACGAGGTGATGGCGGAAATCCGGGAAAACGTGCGCGGTCGCGACGTATTCGTGGTCCAGCCCACGGGCACGCCCACCAACGACAACCTGATGGAACTCCTGGTGATGATCGACGCCCTGCGGTGGGCCTCGGCGACACGGATCACGGCGGTCATACCCTATTTCGGCTACGCCCGTCAGGATCGGCGCCCCCGTTCGGCGCGGGTGCCGATCACGGCCCGACTCGTCGCCAAGATGCTCGGCCAGGCCGGTACGGATCGCGTCCTCACCATGGACCTGCACGCCGACCAGATCCAGGGCTTCTTCGACATCCCGGTGGACAATGTCTATTCGTCGCCCATCCTGCTGGGGGATATCTGGCGGCGGAAATACCCGAACCTGCTCGTCGTCTCGCCCGACGTGGGCGGCGTGGTGCGCGCCCGCGCCCTGGCGAAGCGGCTCGACGACGCCGACCTGGCGATCATCGACAAGCGTCGGCCGCGGACCAACGAAGCCAAGGTCATGAACATCATCGGCGATGTGGCGAACCGATCCTGCCTGCTGATCGACGACCTGGTGGACACCGCGGGCACCCTCTGTCGCGCCGCCATCGCCCTCAAGGAGAACGGGGCCGCCAAGGTGGTCGCCTATTGCACCCACCCGGTGCTTTCCGGGCCGGCGGTCGAGAATATCGCCGAGTCTCTGCTGGATGAGCTGGTGGTCACCAACACCATCCCCTTGCGCCCGGCCGCGGTCGCCTGCTCCAAGATCCGCCAGCTGAGCATCGGCGAGCTGCTCGCCGAGACCATGCGCCGGATCTCGAGCGAAGAATCCGTCAGCTCACTCTTCGTGGACTGACACATGGAAAGCGGTATCGGGTCCGTAAAGACTTGTGATCCGGCGCCTCGCCGTCATTCCGGGTGGGACCCCGGAATCTGCCGTTGTCCAGGGACGGCAAACCCTGGCAAAGAATCTCGACGCACTAAACACGGCGACTTGCCGTCTACTGCCTGTTAGCCTTTTACTGAAAAATCGAAATAACAATAACTCTTGGGAAGTAATTGATGGCCATCAAAAATACTCATCACCGGATAAAATCCAGTCTCAATGAAGAGAGAAAAAGTGCTATTAGGGAAAGCTATGAGGATATCCTGGAGCAGTTAAAACAGCATCGAAAGGAACATATGAAGGTCGCTGTCCAAAGACCAATTGACTTGACAAATCCAGCTTGGGTACGTATAAGTCCCGGACCATCAAACGCAGAGAGGACGAATAGTTACCGTTTTTGTATTGGTTTTCAGAATGTAGGTTGCAAGTATCGAGAGCAAGATAAATTTGGTATTGGCTGCCTCAATTGTGGATACTACGCGCGAACCGCTTTCGGTGACGTGGGCTCTAGCGTCATAATCGACCAATTCAAATCTGGTCTCCAACGCGCTTGTGAAGAGACCACCGGATTCAACTCGATAGAGTTTCTCAACGATGGATCTTTTCTCAACCCGGAGGAATTCGATCTCGAAACCCAACATTGTCTGCTGCAACTTGTCAGACAGATGCCTAGAGTCGAACGTATTCTTGTTGAATCGAGGCCAGAACATGTGATCGAACCGGCACTCCGATTCATATTGGATAATCTGAGGGATGACCAAAATCTCGAGATCGGTATTGGTTTCGAGTCTGCAGATGATTTTGTTCGTGAAACGTGCATCAATAAGGGGATAACAATTACGGATTTCGAAAACGCTATTTCAATCATTTCCTCTATGCCTGCTGTTTCTAAGAACCGTCTCGGGATTGTAGCCTACATTCTCGTTAAACCGGCCTTCCTTACACACCGCGAGAGCATTTCCGACGTAGTGGCGACTTTAGATTACTTGTATGATTTGCAAAGAAGATATAATGTTAACATAGTCCCCAAGCTCGAGCCTGCCGCAATTGCGGACGGGACTATCCTCAGCCTGCTCCATCGTTCCGCCGATCCCAACATCTACTATGATCCATTAAGCTATTGGGCTGTACTTGAGATCATCGCAAGATTTGGATGTAGTTTCCAGGATGAACCTTTCGTCCTACGAATTGGTGCAAGAGAAGATATGGATGACGTCCTAAAAGCACCTGCGATCTATGCTCAAGGTAGCGAGACTTTCGAACCATTTGATTTTGTTGTATACGAATCGATTCAGAGATTCAATCAGCACGGAAACCTTTTCCGTCTTTTTGCTGTAATAAGCGAGGTATACCTAAAGTTCCAGGCAAAACCGCTAACATCGCCAGGCTCACCCCTTCAACGTTGGCTTGATGAAAATGAAATTGACTCATGCTCGATATATAAATTCATTGAGGCGAACGCAGAATCCATTTGCAAGGAGATGGAGAATCCGGAAACGCAATACGACATCAAAATGATGACAACTATATACGGAGTGCTCGATATCATTGAAGGATACTCTGATGTAGCAGTCGATCTCAAAGATGAGATAGATCAAACATTCTCTGATGAGAGTCCGTCCGGTCTAGAAGATGCACTTTTGCGCTGTTTTGAAAAGGTCTTCCCAGAATTCGTCTTAAAGGTTAAAATTATTGCTAGACAAGAGACCCATTGCGCCGAACTATTCTTCGATGTAACCGATTTGCTAACATCAGAGAAGTTTTCTGTCTGGAGCAGATTCTACCGGAAAGGAGTGCAGTGATGAAGTCAACTTCCATATATACGATATTGCCGAGACGGTTTTTTAAATCAATGTTAGACAAAAAGGCTACCTTATGAAAGCAAAAGCAAACAATAAGGTGAAAGGTGCTGGGAAAGAGGGCACAATCATGCAAGACAAAGGCACATTAAAGAATACTATGGCTTCAGCGAACCCACAAAATATATCACTCGCTCTGCATAAAAGGTTTCTACAAAGATTCATAGAAACCCATATCCTTGGTAGGTTCTACAAAATCGAACTTACCAATTTTGAAAAAGGAATGGCCGATGATGCGGTGGTGCAGAAATATATCCCGGCAATATCGCAGACCGTTTTTTATTCACTTTTGCTTGTTCCAGCGCTGCTGATACTCAACACTGAAATCGTTGTCTCGGTACTAATTCCAACAACAATGGTAGCTGGTACAGCCTGGTTTTCAGTATCCCTGGCCAGTATGAAGAAAAAATTCGAGAAGTTTGGAATGGAACTTACAAAACACCTCTTTGTAGCTTTCTCGCTCTCTCTTATGATGTTGTTACTTGCGACCCTCGCCTCACTCACTGCTCCGCTATGGCAGCCACTAATTCCCCCTGCGTTAACGCGAAGCATACTTACCCAAATGGTTTCTGCTGCACTGGCTATTTTCGTTGTAGGAAAACTCTTATTCTCTATTTTCTCAGGATCGCTTAAATATGACATCAACGACGCGATGCTTACCGGGCAAAACGAAGTGGCCGAACGGTTTTTCAAACAATCGCTGTCTTTGATGTTCATTACAGCTCAACAGCTACGGACAGGAATGCCGTTACAGGTGGCAAACTACTATCTAGGTTTGTGTTTTTATGAGATTTTCAACAATATTCTTGAATTAAAAATAACCGCGCTAAAGTCTGTGGAGAAGTTGATCGAAGAAGCAAATAAGCTAATCAGAAATCCAAGCATGACGCAAGAGGAGGCTGATAAGATTGTCTTGGCACTAATTCAATTATTTATTGATTTATGCTCGAAGGGAAATGATGTGCAGGAGCATCACTCCTATCAAGCCATTGAGATTGAACTCGATTGTCTCAATCAGAATACAAGAGAAGACCGAAAGATGATTGATATCAGGATGTCAGTCGTTTTATCTGAGATATCGAACTTGATCGAAGAGTTTGGTCCAATGTTATTTGACGACCATGTAAGCGAAAAATAGTGACTTATGAGCAAGGTCGGAAACCACGGAAAATCGCTTATTGTGTTCGGATTGGGGGCATTTGTATCAATTATTGTTAGTCTTCTACTTGCTAACCAGTTTCAATCACCTTCGCAATACATCATTGGCCTGCTATCCGAGATACTAGTAAGTGTATTATCCATTGGAAAGATTGGCCCGAGTAGTCGCGTGGATGGAGCTGATGTTTGGGCTTCACGGAGAACCTATGTAAAAAAATACGAGAAATTGTTGAGGTAGTCTGAAAGCATAAAAACTTTGATCTCCTAATATAAAGGCCGGAGTATTTATTATGTCAAGAGAAATTGTGATTGGTTTTTTTGCGACGCTATTGATGCTCGTTACAGCCATATTATTTAATCATGTAGATGAGCAAGCGTCAATTTTAGAAATCTCGTCAATTGTTGGGGTTTCTTTCGTGCTATTTATTGCGTGCGTGGCGACATATCATTGGTATCAAGTAAAGATTGTATCTTTCAAAGATTTTATCACGAAAATAGAGCATTCCGTAGACAGACTTCTAGATAAGCAGAGATTTATCGATCAGGAAATTCTGAATATCATCGAAAGGGAAGCGGATATTATATGGGTAATCACCACCAAACTAGGCACTGAGCTTGGCGATAAAGAAATGGAGCAATCTGTGGAAAATAATCTCAAGAATAGTAAGGAGTACATATATTTTCTTCCGCATCAGGACAACCATCATTATAGTTCAATCATTGAGCGCAATTTAAGTCGATTTAAGGATTTGGATTTGTTCAAAAAATATGGGTCACAAATAAGTTTTATTCGACTTCCTGCCGAAACTCACTTTCTATTGGAGGAAGTGGTTATCTACAATCCATTAAAAGATGAAGATGAGGGCAGTGAGACTAAAGGTCTAAACGGTTTTACCTACTATGAAGCTAGCGATGATTCGGACGAGCAATTGCTTAGAGGAAAAATGAAATCCAGAAAGTATCATATGAAAATTGAAGGTGACATGTTGGCTTTCCTTAGAGACCGCTTGTTAGCTTATCTTAAATCTGTGGGGCTTCATAATAGTGTTCAAAGAATATTGTCAGATTATTCGGCTTCTCTTAATCAAGTTCAGCTTCAGTATTTAGCAGGGATCATTAACGAAAAGAAGATTACTGATCAGAAGGCACACGAAATATTCTTAGACTCATTATCAGAAAACCCACAAAGCAAAGGGGTATCTAAGTCAATTCGTACCATTTTGTCCAGGCATGTTGAAGTGACGTAATAATATAGGATCTAGATAACTTTAGAGTGGATTCTTTCTCAGGAGAGTCGGTATTATAGAATAAATATCTTCCTCTCGATGATTGAATCTGAATTCATATTCAGAATTTCCTCGGTAAAATTTTGTTCAGGTAATGGCTTGAAACTCATATAATTATACTGATGATTTATAGTAAACAACAAAGAAATAACACTACCCTTGAATGTTTCAGGGTACCCACCTATCGGGAAAGGACATGATTTCCGTCGTTGCGTTCGGGTCCTGGTCGCGGGGTCCGTAGCCTATTTCCATCACGCGATTGAACTGGGGAAAACAACATGAGCGCTAGCTTCGAGATCAATGCGCAGCCCCGTCGGGACGCAGGGAAGGGTGCGAGCCGCCGCCTGCGCCGGCAAGGGCTGGTTCCGGCCATCGTCTATGGCGGGGAACACAAGCCGGAGATGATTAATCTGGTCCATAACGAGCTGGTCCGGAACCTGGAACGGGAGGGATTCTACTCCCAGGTCCTGGACCTCAAGACGCCGGACAAGACCGAGCAGGTCGTCGTCAAGGACGTGCAGCGACACCCGGCCAAGCCCTTTATCCTGCACCTGGATTTCCAGCGCATCAGCGCGGTGGAAAAGCTCCGCATGGCGATCCCGCTGCACTTCCTCAACGAAGACAGCGCCAAGGGCGTGAAAGCCGGGGGCATGGTCTCCCGCAAGCTCACCGAGATCGAGGTCATCTGTCTGCCCAAGGACCTGCCTCGATCCATCGAGATCGATCTGCTGGAGATGGCCATCGGGGACGCCGTGCATCTCTCGCAGGTCCTATTGCCCGAGGGCGTGGTGCTCGCCCATGCGCCGGACCCGGATGTGCCCGTCGTGGCCGTCCAGAGCATCCAGGTCCGCGAGGAAGAAGAGGACCTGGAGGCCGAAGACGGCGAAGGCGAGGGCGCCGAATCCGCCGAGCCCGAAGAATCCTGAGATCACCCCGGCGGATTGCCGGAAACCGGTCCGTGCCGGCGGGGTGGGCGGCTCCCGGCGTCGCCTCTGCCACCACCCCGTCGTTCCGGGTGGGACCCCGGAACCCAGCCAGGTAGGATGGGCAAAGCCAGCGCCCGGCAAGCCGGTAGGAAGGTTGGTCCTGCCGAGAAGATTTCCGCCTCACGATAGCCTGAATCGGAGGCACGAAGCGCGCGTGCCCATCGAACCCGGCTTTATGCCCCTCATGCCGTTTTGATGGGCACGCTCCGCTTTGCCCATCCTACCAATGTGGTCGGCGGGCGGATCCACGAGTCGAATGGAACGAGCGGGTAGACGAGATGACCGAGCAGGGCATCCGGCTGATGGTCGGTCTGGGCAATCCCGGACCCGAGTACGCACCGACCCGCCATAACGTCGGTCAATGGTTTCTGGATGCCCTTGCCGCGCGCAACGGCGGTCGGTTTCACGCCGAGCATAAATTCCACGGTCTGCTCTGTCGGCTTTCCCTCGCCGGGCGGGAGCTGCGGCTCCTCAAGCCGACGACCTTCATGAACCACAGCGGCCAATCCGTGGCCGCGGTAGTCCGCTATTTCGAGATCCCTCCCGAACGGATCCTCATCGCGCACGACGAGCTGGACCTGCCGGTGGGGACCCTGCGTCTGAAGCAGGGTGGCGGACACGCCGGTCACAACGGGCTGCGGGACATCATCGCCGCGCTCGGCACCCGGGACTTCTGGCGCCTGCGCATCGGCATCGACCATCCCCAGGATCGGGCGCGCGTGGTGAACTACGTCCTCGGCCGGGCCTCCAGAGACGACGAGGAGCGCATCCGGGACGCCCTGGACACGGCGGAAGCCTGCCTTTCCGAAATGATCGCGGGTGACTTCCAGCGCGCCATGCACCGCCTCCACAGCGAACCACCAACCGGTTAGCCGTCGGGCTCCCCGGAAAACCATCCGCCCCTCTCCCAAAGGCCCCGCAATGGAAGTTCGATTAAGCAAAAACCAAAAGGTCATCGTAAATCATTCAAAGGATATCTACCTGATCATGCGCCAGATTCTCCGGCGGGAGAACAAGATCGGCCAGGGTCAGGAGCACTTCTGGATGGTGGGTCTGAACCAGGCGAATAAGATCCTCTATATCGAGCTGATCGCCCTGGGCTCCTCCAACATGGCGAATATCAAGCCCAGAGAGGCCTTCCGGATGGCGATCTATAAGCTGGCCGTTCGGGCCATCATGGTCCATAACCATCCCAGTGGGGACGTGACGCCCTCCGAAAACGACCAGGACCTGACCGATCATTTCATTCAGGTGGGCAAATTCCTCAAGGTCGAGGTGGTCGATCACCTCGTCATCGGCGACGAAGACTACCGGAGCCTCGCCGATTTGGGCCTCTTCGAGAAACTCCAGGAAAGCAAACGCTGGGTCTTGCCCTATCTTCTGGAGAAGCGGGCCAGAAAGGAAGGCAGGGAGGAGGGGATTCAGCTCGGGGAAAAGCAGGGAAAGAGAATAGGCAGAAAAGAAGGGTTGGAAGAGGGATCAAAGGCGAAGGCCGTCGAAATAGCCAAGGCAATGAAGCGGGAAGGAATCGGTATGGAGACCATCGCCAGAACATCCGGCCTCTCGAACGAAGAAATCGAAAAACTCTGAGAGGCCGTCTAAAAACTCAAGCCATGCCGCGCGGTCCAGGAGCCCTGGTCCTACCAGACTGGCTACGGCCAAAAGCCCCTCGCCCCTGGCGGGAGAGGGGTGGCAGGGAGAGGGGGAATCAATGGCTTCACTTCGATCCGGGGTAGTGGGTAAATCCTGCGTGATGTTCAACGTTTTTCTCACACTAAGCCACAAAGACACAAAGAATTTTGCCCTGCCGTCGCTGAATCATCCGCGCGATGTTCATCGCAGGCGCAGAGGCTACGGTCGTTTCCCTTTCATCCTGGTCTCTCTTGGTGGCTTGGTGTCTTTGGTGCGCCAGGCAAAGCCTGGTCAGTCTAGCAACCTGAAAGGAGGTTGCCA
>JAIZWN010000819.1 GCA_020443945.1 Candidatus Thiosymbion ectosymbiont of Robbea hypermnestra
CGCTCGGTGCTCTCCTCTCGCCTTGGCGCGGTTGGGAGGGCTCTGAGGGTGAAAAATAGGGTGAAACGGGGTACTAGATTCCGGCACTCCCTGCCGGAATGACGGCCGGATGGTTTGGCGGATACCGGCAGCTCGCGTAGGATGCGGTGAGTGAAACGAACCGCATCAGTGAACTGATAGTCAGTCGATGCGGTTCGCTTCGCTCACCGCATCCTACGGGAGTTATTCCACCCGCCGTGGCTGGCTATGGATATACGCCGGCGGCGGCTTCTCACTCTCGACCCTTTGCGCCTTTGCGGTTCCGATCGTTCTTGCCGGAAACAACCGCTGATTCGAACACTCGGGCCAATTGCCTGATGAGTCGTCGGTTATCGAATTTTTCCGTAACCCGCTGTTTAGCGGCGGAAACAATACGCCCGCGCAGGTTTGTGTCGGTCAGCATGCGATGCATGGCACGGGCCATCGGTTCGGACTCACCCGCGGGAACCAGCAGGCCTGTTTCACCATCCGTTACCAGTTCGGGAATTGCGGATACCCTTGTGGCTACTACCGGGACACCCATGGCCATGGCTTCCACCAGCACATTGGGCATGCCGTCGCGGTCGCCGTCGGGGGTGATTTCACATCCCAGGACGAATAGGTCAGCACGTCGATAGTGCGCCAGTACCTGGTGGTGAGGCAGGGTACCGAGCCACTCGGTCACCTCGCCAAGCCCTAGCCGACGAGCCAGAGACATCATCTTGTCGCGTCCTTCACCGTCACCGATCACGGTGTGTGAAACGCCCATACCCCAGTCCTTGAGTTGTCGCATTGCCCGCAAAACGGTTGGCAGCCCTTTTTTGGGGACGAGCCGGGCAACGGTCAGAACGCGAAACGGTGGCGACGGGTTTTTGATGTTTTCACTGCCTGAAAAAAGTGCCAGATCGATGCCGTGGTAGATACGGTGAATGGGTGTCGATCGATTTGCGGTGATGCGCAGTAGATGCTGCTTGTTATATTCCGTACATGTCACCACGAACCGTGAAAGGGCGACCTTTTCTCGAATCTGCTCGGGATTTAATGTGTAGATGTCCTTGGCATGGGCCGAAAAACTGAACGGCAAACCGCTGAGCATTGCCGCGAACATGGCGACAGAAGTCGGAGAATGCGCGAAATGGGCATGCAGATGGGTGACCCCGCTCTCGGGCAACAGGTGTTGGACCAGGTATCCGGCCTGGAGCAGATGCTCGAACGTGGCCCATTTGCGAGTCCTGCGGAATCCGCGGGCAACCGTTCCCAGGGTCCTGGCATACACTTGCGGCCTTCCGGCTGCCAGTAACGCATTGTGATGGATTAACCTGGGCAGCGGCGCCAAGAGGGTCTCGGGTAAGTAATCCACCGGCGCCTGAATGCGTTGGACGCTGTGGTGGGTAAAGCATTCCCTCGGTCGCCGCAAGGAAAATATGTGTATGGAAAAACCGCGGGCCTCCAGCTGCAGAATCTCGTTGGAGATGAAGGATTCCGAAATACGGGGAAACCCTTTAAGAATATACCCCAACACGGGCAAGACTGATCCGGTCATGAGTGGTAGTTTCTGTAGGCGTCGAGGCGCTGGCGCATGGTCTCGAGTCCTCGCATTTCGAAGCGGGTGATCGCTTCATGATAAGGTTCCGGGTAATTCAGAAGCGCGACGATCTTTTCCCTCAATACCCGGCGGTTCACCGACGACCAGGGTATGTAGTCGACCAGCTTCTGCTTATTAAACACCCGCGCGCGGATCAGTTGTTCCTTTCTCGGTACTTCTCGGGGAATAATCAGCGAAACGGTGCCCTGGGACAGTATCTCGCAGACAGTATTGTAGCCGCCCATGCCGATCACGAGATCCGCCGCGGCCAGAACCTTTTCCATTCCGCTGAAAAACTGCGCGGTGACAATGCCAAGCCTTCCGGCGCGCTGGTATATCTCCCGTCGCTGCGGAAACGGCAGAAATGGCCCGGTGATCAAGAAGGTTTTGACGCCCGCAAGCAGAGGCCGGTTCTCCAGCATGGCTAGATAGTGATCGAATACCGCATACCCGTCCCCACCGCCGCCGGCGGTGATTACCACCAGCTTTTCCCCTTGCCGGACTCCGAGATCCCTTTTCACCCGGCAAACCGCCTGCATTTCGGGGGGCCTTCGGGAAATGTATCCCGTAAAGCAGATTTTGCGGCTGATGGATCCGGGAATGGCATATTCGGCAACCGCATCATAAAACTCCCGCAGACCGTAGATCCATATCTCGTCATAGAGCCGGTCCAGCACCTCGAACATTCCCTTTTCAGTCCAATCCGTCAGAACCGTTCGCGCATCGTCCAGAATGTCCCGCAACCCCAAGATGGTTCGGGTCTTGGGCATACACCGTCGTATCCACTGGAGGGTTGGCAGCACCTCTCTTTTCAGCCCCAGGGGTTCTTTGTCTACGATAAACAGGTCGGGTTTAAATGTTCTCGCCGTGGTCGCAATGATATTTCTTCGAACCTCCAGGGTACGGTCAGCATCGGTTTTAACGGAAGCAGGCACATATTCTTCGTTGTTCTTTTTGATCATGCCTGGCATGCGCACAAAATTGACATGGTCGGGATAGACAAGCCGTTCGGCAATGGGGGAACCGGTAAGAATGACTACATGAGTGTCCGCACGCGCCAATTGAGATGCAATAGCCATAGTCCTGCGAATGTGGCCCAGGCCATAAGTGTCATGGCTATACATCAAGATGTTGAATATGCGCCTCCCATACATGTGTTTTTTGTGTCCCTACTTTAACTCGCTTGTCTGGCTCCGATTTATTAAAATCCGAAACTTCTTAGCTCTGCCAGAGGGGCAAACCTATAGCACTTGGCGTGTGATCGGATCGACCTCGGACTCGGGTTGGTCCTTGCACGGTTGGGATGCGAGTCGCTGTACCTTCGCACGCGCTCTCTTTAGTCTAGCAGAGGGTTCCGTAGGCGCTACTTCGCCGCCAACTCATCGAGTTTTTTGGCAGGGATGAGCCGGAAGGAGAAAAAACTACTGAATGTGGCTTTTTCCCGGCAAACGCCCCGCCCTGGATGGCGGGGCTGGTGGGCGCTACAGGGATGTATCGGTGCTACTTGGCGGCGAGCTCGTCCAGTTTTTTGGCCGGGATGATCTGGCCGTCGAGGACCGCGTCCTTGGCGCTACGCCCGTAGGCCACCGCCATCAGGTTGGCGTAGTAGACCACCGGCATGTTGAACTTGGCGCCATTCGATGACCATAGTCTGGAGGTGACGGTGACCAAGGGGCGTAGTAGACCACCGGCATGTTGAACTTGGCGCCATAGGTGGCGTTGATGTCGAGCTGGTAGACCTCGAAGGTAGAGTTGTAGTTTTGTGATCCGTGATGCTTGAATCCGCGGATAACCGGTTGGTGCGCTGCACAAAAACATTTCTGTCTCTTGTTGGGCGGGAATCGCAAATTCTTTGAACCACGGATAAACACGGATAAACACAGATCACAATCCGTGTTTATCCGTGGTTCTTTGGTGCGGTTGGTCACGCCTCGTGGTCTTAAGGCAAAGCCTCGCTAGAAGCTGTCTAAAAATTCAAATCATGCCGTGCGGTCTAGGTCAGCCCCGCTCCTACAAGGCTCGCTACGGCCAAAAGCCCCTCTCCCCTGGCGGGAGAGGGGTTGGGGAGAGGGGGAATCAATGGGTTGGTTTTCAGACAGCCTCTCAGACTACCTCCAGATCCCGCGCGGCCTCATCCAGCACCTCCGCTGGCACACCGTGCCGCCGTAGCGCCTCGATCAGCCGGGTCGTCCGGGTACCCGAGAATTCTGCCTCGTCCCGCCGCAGCCCCTCGCTGATGTACGACTTCAGCAGGGTTTGATACCCGGTAAAGCCCTTGTGGGGAGCAATCTGCTTGAGTGACTCCACGACATTCACCGGGATACGCATCGTAATCGTCGTCATCTGTCGGTCTTTCTTCAGGCGAGTTTTTGTGCGTTCAGTCAGCATAGATGCGCTCCTCGTTCAGCTCTGCGCGGCGCGCGGAAATAATGCGAATGCAGGTGGCCTCGATTTCGATATGAACCACGTAGAGCAGTCGACCGGTCGAATCGAAGCCGATTACCGCCTCACGCACCTCGTTGCGGCGAGAGGCATTGAGCAGAACGAACAACGGATCGGCAAAGACTGATGCCGCTTCCTCGAAACGCACTCCATGCTTCGCCAGGTTGACCTCTGCCTTGGCCGCATCCCATACGAAGAGGTCACCATTCAGCTCATAGTGGATGTCCATGCCGGGAGTATAACGCGTGTATTTACTATGTAAATACAGATTTTGAGCCCGCAGATTCTCGCCGATTAAAAAACGCCATAATCTGTGAAAATCGGCGTAATCTGCGGACAATAATGACGGTGAGGGAAGGTCTCTACGCCAAATCCCGGAAACCACAAATCTAAGATACCACCCGGGTGTTTTCCAGTTCTTCGGCCTTTTTGATGGCTTTTTGGAAGCCGCTTAGGTCTTTGATCGCATGACCGCCCAGGATTTCCATGGGGTTCATGCGCCTGGCCTTGAGCATGCTCATGCCGAGCTTTTGGTTTTTCATGGCGACTTTGAGGCCTTGGCCGAAGCCGTTCAGGAAGGGGAGACTCAGGCCCAGCTTGAGCTCGTTGACCCGCCCCTTGGTCATGAGGTTGTCCCAGAATTTCCGGGCGAATTTGGCGGTGGGTTGGTTGGCGGGCACGAGTCCCTGGCGTTTGGCGTAGTGGGCCAGGCCGTGCATGATGTGGGTTATGGGCAGCCCCCGCGGACAGCGCACGTTGCAGTTGTAGCAGGAGGTACACAGCCACATGGCGTCCGTTGTCAGGACTTCCCGGCGCTTGCCGGCGCGGATCATCATGAAGATTTCCTGGGGGGGATGGTCCCAGAATTTCCCCAGCGGGCAGGAGCCGGAGCACGCGCCGCACTGTATGCACATCTTGACCCACTCGCCTTGTTCGACGTTCGCCTCGACTTCCCGGAGGAAGCGGTTGCGATAGTTTTCGGTCATCGACCCGTCTCCATTAAGCTGTTGAACCGCAAAGGCGCGAAGTGCACAAAATCTTTGCGTCCTTTGCGCCTTTGCGGTTCCGATTCGATTCAGAATTTGAATGGGCTCATGCCGATTTTGTCCAGGGTGTGGGCCATGGCGTTGATCAGCCGGGGGGCGCGCTGGATGTCGGTGATGGCGACTTCGTGGATGGCGACCCGCTCGGGCTCCAGGTTGAGGAGCTGGAGGGTGTCGCCGACCTGGCGCATGCGCTCGGCGGCCAGGGCCGAACCGCGCACGAAGTGGCATTGGTAGTCGTCGTCGCGGCGGCAGCCCATGAGGATGATGCCGTCGTAGCCGTTGCTGAGGGCGTCGGTGATCCAGGAGAGGTTTACCGAGCCCAGGCAGCGCACCGGGATGACGCGGGCCCAGGGGGTGAGTTCCAGTTCCGTTCCCGCGTTGGCGGCCTGGGCGGCCATGTCGAGGGCCGGGTAGGCGTCGTTCTCGCAGGCCAGGACGAGGATGCGGGGTTTTTCCTCGAATTCGTCGGGGATCTCTAGGTTTTTGAGCTGTTGGCCGACGGTGTCGATAGAGTAGTTCTCGAAGGAGATGACGCGCACCGGACAGGCGCCCAGGCAGGTCCCGCACCGCCGACAGCGGGATTCGTTGAACCGGGGGTAGTTTGCTTCGTCTTCGTCGATGGCGCCGAAGGGGCATTCCACGGCGCAACGCTGGCACTGGGTGCAGCCTTCCTTGCGGAAGCCGGGGTAGCTGAGGTCGCCGACCCGCGGGTGGACGGCGCGGCCTTGGCCGGCGTTTTCGACCGCTTGGATGGCCTTCATGGCGGCGCCCACGGCGTCTTCCATGGCCTGCTGCAGGTCCATGGGCCGGCGCACGGGACCGGCGGCGTAGATGCCGGTGCGGCGGGTTTCGTAGGGGAAGCAGATGAAGTGGGAGTCGACGAAGCCGTGCTTGAGCTGGGGCAGGTCGGCGCCCTGGCGGTAGTCCAGGTTGAGGATGGCGGGCGGGGCGTTTTCCAGTAGCGCCTGGGCCCGGGCCTGTTCTGCCGCGTCCTCGGCCTTTGCGACCGCGAGCTGGGCGTAGGGGTCGGGGCCGGCGTTGGGTACCTGGCCGGTGGCGAGCACTACCAGATCGCAGTCTATTTCGGTGTCTTCGTCCAGGATCAGGTCCTTGAATCTGACCGTGAGCCCGCCGTCGGCGATGACTTCGGAGACCTGGCCCTTGGCGAAGGTGATCCGGGCCTGTTGCCCGGAGCGGTAGAAGTCCTCGCCCGCGGCGCCGGGGGTGCGCAGGTCGTCGAACAGGATGGTGGCGTCGCAGCCCGGATTCTGGTCCTTGAAGTAGATGGCCTGCTTGATGGATTCGGTGCAGCAGAAGCCGGAGCAGTAGGGCAGATGGCCTGGTTTGTCCGAGCGTTGCCCGGCGCACTGGATAAAGGCGACGGATTGGACCTCTTTGCCGTCGGAGGGGCGCTCGATGGGACGGCCGGCGGCCTTCTTGGCCAGCCTTTCCAGCTCGAAGTTGGTGATTACGTCCGGGGTCTTGCCGTAGGCGAGCTCGGGCAATTGGTTGGCATCGTAGGGCTTGTAGTCGCTGGCCTGGATGATGGCGCCGACGTTTGCGGTGAGGGCGCCGCCGTCGGTTCTGATGTCTACCGAGAAGCGCCCCGGCGCGCCGGAGGTTTTGGCGATCTTGGCGCCCAGATGGACGCTGATCCGGTCGCTGGCCGCGACCTCGGCGGCCAATGCCGCGACGCCGGGGTCCTCCGGCCGGGGCAGGTCCAGGTCGCGGCCGTTGGGGATGTCCCTGGCCGCGGCCTGGAAGGGAACCCGCTTGTAGAGGTCCTTCCAGACCCCGCCCAGCTCGGCCTCTTCGGCCACCAGCTGCACCGGGTAGTCCGCCCTGGCCGCCTCGATGGCCGCGGTCATGCCGGTCATGCCGCCGCCGACGACCAGCAGGGTTTTGTCGAGCGCCTGCTCGCCGGAGGGGGCGGGCGGGTTCATGTATTTGACCTCGGCGCAGGCCATGCGGATGTAGTCGTCCGCCATTTCCTGCGTGGTCTCCTGGTTATGGTCGTGCCGTTCGTCGGTTTGGGGCCGCAGCCAGATGACGCCCTCGCGCAGGTTGGCGCGGGACAGGGCGACGTCGGGAAAGTCGAAGGCCTCTACCTTGGCCCGGCGGGAGCAGGCGGCGAGCATGATGTGGGTGGCCCCGGCGGCGATGTCGCCCTGGATCAGCTTGACGCCTTCCTGGCTGCACAGCATCGGGTGCTGCCTGACCTCGGCCAGCTTGCCGTCGCGCTTGGCGGTGGTCTCGAGCTGGCCCACGTCCAGGCGCTCGCCGATGCCGCAGCCGGTGCAGATGTAGCCGGCGAATGTTTTCTCGTCCGCCACCTTTCAAGCCTCCACCGCCGCGGCGCCGCTGACGGCCTGGATGGCGCGTAGCGCCGCCCCGGTGGCCTGCTGAACGGCCCGGTTCACATCCAGGGCGTCGGCGGCGCAGCCGGCGGCAAAGATCCCTCCGTTGGTAGTCCTATTATTCATAGGATTCTATCTGGCTTTTACACGCTAGTGTACGCATCTTGATTGGTTGACAAAGAGGC
>JAIZWN010000820.1 GCA_020443945.1 Candidatus Thiosymbion ectosymbiont of Robbea hypermnestra
GCTGGTGTCTGGGATTCTTTGGCCGATCTCTATGCTTTGGCGGCAAAACGAAGGAAGAACCCCAACGCCTCGCGGAAGCCGAACAGGCGGAGCAAGAGGCCCGCCGCTTAGCAGAGGCCGAGCAGGCGGAAGAAGGAGCCCGCCACTTGGCGGAAGCCGAGCAGTCAGAGGAAGAACCCCAACGCTTAGCGGAAACCGAACAAGCGGAAGAAGAAGCCCGCCGCTTGGCTGAGGCCGAACAGGCAGCAGAAGAAGCCCAACGTTTGGCGGAGGCCGAACAAGCGGAAGAAGAAGCCCAACGTTTGGCGGAGGCCGAACAAGCGGAAGAAGAAGCCCGCCGCTTGGCTGAGGCCGAACAGGCGGAGCAAGAAGCCCGTCGCTTAGCGGAGGCCGAGCAGGCGGAGCAAGAAGCCCGCCGCTTAGCAGAGGCCGAACAGGCAGCAGAAGAAGCCCGCCGCTTAGCAGAGGCCGAACAGGCGGAAGAAGAAGCCCGGCGCTTGGCAGAGGCCGAACAGGCGGAGCAAGAAGCCCAACGCTTAGCGGCAACCGAGCAGGCGGAAGAAGAAGCCCAACGCCTCGCGGAAGCCGAACAGGCAGCGGAAGAGGCCGAACAGGCGGAGGAAGAGACCCGACGCTTAGCGGAAACCGAGCAGGCGGAAGAAGAAGGCTGGTGTCTGGGATTCCTTGGCCGATCTCTATGCTTTGGCGGCAAGACAAAGGAAGAACCCCAACGCCTGGCGGAAGCCGAACAGGCGGAAGAAGAAGCCCAGCGCCTAGCGGAAACCGAGCAAGCGGAAGAAGAACCCCAACGTTTGGCGGAAGCCGAGCAGGCGGAGCAAGAGGCCCGCCGCTTAGCAGAGGCCGAACAGGCAGCAGAAGAAGCCCAACGCTTAGCGGAAGCCGAGCAGGCGGAGGAAGAAGCCCGCCGCTTGGCAGAGGCCGAACAGGCAGAGCAAGAGGCCCAGCGTTTGGCGGAAACCGAGCAGGCAGAGCAAGAAGCCCGTCGCTTAGCGGAGGCCGAGCAGGCGGAGCAAGAAGCCCGGCGTTTAGCAGAAGCCGAACAGGCAGCAGAAGAAGCCCGCCGCTTAGCGGAAGCCGAACAGGCGGAGCAAGAAGCCCGCCGTTTAGCGGAGGCCGAACAGGCAGAGGAAGAAGCCCAACGCTTGGCGGAGGCCGAACAGGCGGAGCAAGAAGCCCGGCGCTTAGCGGAAACCGAGCAAGCGGAGCAAGAAGCCCAACGCCTTGCGGAAACCGAGCAAGCAGAGCAAGAGGCCCAACGTCAAGCGGAGGCCGAGCAGGCGGAGCAAGAAGCCCGCCGCTTGGCAGAGGCCGAACAGGCGGAGGAAGAGACCCGACGCTTAGCGGAAGCCGAGCAGGCAGAGGAAGAAGGCTGGTGTCTGGGATTCTTTGGCCGATCTCTATGCTTTGGCGGCAAGGCGAAGGAAGAACCCCAACGCCTCGCGGAAGCCGAGCAGGCAGAAGAAGAAGCCCAACGCTTAGTGGAAACCGAGCAAGCGGAAGAAGAGGCCCAACGCTTAGCGGAAACCGAGCGGGCGGAGGAAAAAGCCCAACGCTTAGCAGAGGCCGAACAGGCGGAGGAAGAGACCCAACGTCAAGCGGAAGCCGAGCAGGCAGAGGAAGAAGGCTGGTGTCTGGGATTCTTTGGCCGATCTCTATGCTTTGGCGGCAAAACGAAGGAAGAACCCCAACGCCT
>JAIZWN010000821.1 GCA_020443945.1 Candidatus Thiosymbion ectosymbiont of Robbea hypermnestra
TGTCCTATTAGCAGATTGCGACGCGCGTGCCGACAAAACCGTAACCTGTTTTGCTTTGGTTGTGTCCGGGATTCGGCATATATACCCAGGGACAACAAAATTACAACACCACCGGAAATTCCTCTTGTGCAATAAAAAAACCCCTTAGCAATCTCCCCGCCGAAGCGGCTCGATCGAAAGGGGCCATGTTGCTGGTAAAGATAGCCCCTATGGAGCTAGAAATCAACCCTATGATCAAGATACTCACACTGAATAATATCTCCGTTGCCGGTCTCGACCGGCTGCCGCGGGACAGGTACGAGGTGGCCTCCGAGCTCTCCCGTCCGGATGCCGTTTTGGTGCGCTCCGCCGACATGCACCAGCGGGAGGTCCCGGAGACAGTCAAGGCCGTCGGCCGCGCCGGGGCCGGCGTCAATAACATTCCCGTGGCGCGCATGACCGAGCGCGGGGTGCCTGTGTTCAACGCCCCCGGCGCCAACGCCAATGCGGTCAAGGAACTGGTCATCGCCGGGATGCTCCTGGCCGCCCGCAATATTCCCTGGTCCTGGGACTTCGCGCGCGGACTGACGGGGGATGACGCCGCCATCCACAAGGCCGTGGAGAGCGGCAAGAAGCAGTTCGTGGGCTTCGAGCTGCCGGGTCGCACCCTGGGCGTCATCGGGCTCGGGGCCATCGGCGTCAAGGTCGCCAATGCCGCCTGCGCCCTGGGGATGACGGTGATCGGCTACGACCCCACCATCACGGTGCAACGGGCCTGGCAGCTCGAATCCGACGTGGAGCAGGCCGCGAGCGCGGACGATCTGGTCCAGCGTTCGGATTTCATCAGCTTCCACGTCCCTCTGACGGACGAGACCCGGGGCATGATCAACGCCGAGCGCCTCAAACACATGCGTCCCGGCGGGGTCCTGCTGAACTTCTCGCGCAACGGCATCATCGACGACGCGGTGGCCGTCGCGGCCCTGGATGCGGGCACCCTCTACGCCTATGTGTGCGATTTTCCGAGCAATCTTCTGAAGGACCATCCGCGGGTCATCACCCTGCCGCACCTCGGCGCCTCTACCCGCGAGGCGGAGGAGAACTGCGCCATCATGGTCGCCGACCAGGTCCGCGCCTGGCTGGAGGACGGCAACCTCCACAACGCGGTGAACTTTCCGGAGATCGACCTCCCGCGCAACGGGGGCTATCGCCTGGCCGTGGTCAACAGCAATGTCCCCAACATGGTAGGCCAGATCTCCACCTGCCTGGCCCAAGCGAAACTCAATATTCTGGACATGCTCAACCGCTCCCGGGACGCCGTGGCCGTGACCCTGATCGATGTGGATCGGGAGCCCCCGGAGGAGACCGTGACCGAGATCCAGGACATCGACGGGGTGCTCTCGGTGCGCTGTCTGGGCTGCTCCGAGACCTGAGCCGCCCCCATGAGCACCCAGGATCCCCTGGCCCGCATCCGCGCGCGCATCGATGTCGTCGACTGGGAGCTGCTGCGTCTGATCAGCGAGCGCGCGACCCTTGCCAGGGAGGTAGCCGACATCAAGGCCGCCAACGGCGACCAACAGTTCTATCGCCCGGAGCGGGAGGCGGCGATCCTGCGGCGCATCAAGGAACGCAATCCGGGCCCCCTGGACGGGGAAGAGATCGCGCGCCTGTTCCGGGAGATCATGTCCGCCTGCCTGGCCCTGGAGCAACCCTTGCGCGTGGCCTTTCTGGGACCGGAGGGCACCTTCACCCAGATCGCCGCCCGCAAGCACTTTGGCCACTCGGCACGGACCCTGCCCCTGAACGACATCCCCGACATCTTCCGGGAAGTCGAGGCCGGGGCCTGCGGCTACGGCGTAGTGCCGGTGGAAAACTCCACCGAGGGCATCGTCAGCCACACCCTGGACCTCTTCATGCGCTCGCCCCTCAAGATCGCCGGCGAGGTAACCCTACGGATTCACCATTACCTGATGAGTCGGGAGCAAGCCCTGGCGGACATCCGAATCCTCTTTTCCCACCGACAATCCCTGGCCCAGTGCCGCGGCTGGTTGGACCGCCACCTGCCGGAGGTCGAGCGGGTCGCGGTGGGCAGCAACGCCCAGGCCGCGGACCGGGCCGCCGCCCAAGCCGGCGCCGCGGCGGTGGCGGGAGAAACCGCGGCGGAGCTCTACGGCCTGCAGGTCTTAGCCAATCGCATCGAAGACGAACCAGGCAACACCACCCGTTTTCTGGTCATCGCCAGGCAGGACTCCCTCCCCAGCGGGCGCGACAAAACCAGCCTGCTGCTCAGCTGCCGTAACGAGGCGGGCGGCCTCTACCAACTGCTCGCCCCCCTGGCGGAGCACCGCCTCAGCATGACCCGCATCGAATCCCGACCCTCTCGGCGGGGCATCTGGGACTACGTCTTCTACATCGACCTCCTCGGCCATCGGGACGACGCCCCCGTCGGCAAGGCCCTGCAACAACTGGAACGGGACGCGCTCTACTGCAAAATCCTGGGCTCCTACCCCGAAGCAGTGCTTTAATACATCGTCCCGGAGAGTCTGTCCGGCAGACCGGCACTCCAAAATGTCCACCTCGACGGCCTTCCGTTTGACTGATAATACACCTTTATGATTCGACCGTTTTTCACTACTTGCCACGGCGTTCTTTACGCAGGTAATTGCTTAAAGATCCTTGGCCGTATGAAGCATGGAGTGGTTGATACCATCTTTGCCGATCCACCCTTTAACATCGGAAAAGACTATAAAAACGGCTACATAGACAAGGTTTCAAAGGCCGAATATATGGATTGGTGTCGGGAATGGATTTTGGAGTGTTGCCGAGTTTTAAAGCCGGGAGGCGCATTTTTTCTTTATGCGATGCCCGAGTTGGCCGTGCAGTTTGCACCGATCATGGGAGAACGCCTCGATTTCAGGCATTGGATCGCCCTGACTATGAAGGGAACCTATCCACGCGGAAACAAGCTCTATCCCGCACACTATGCCCTGTTATATTACACGCGGGGCAAACCCCGCGTATTCAATAAGCTCCGTCTGCCGATTCCGATTTGCCGTCATTGCGGCAAGGAGATAAGAGATTACGGCGGACACCGCGGCAAGATGAATCCGAAAGGAGTCAACCTCACCGATTTTTGGGAAGATACATCCCCGAATCGCCATAAAAAATTCAAGGTTCGTCCCGGAGTCAACGAATTGAAGCTGATTATCCCGGAACGTGCCATTCTGATTTCCACCGATCCCGGAGACATTATCCTAGACCCCTTCGGGGGAGGCGGCTCCACCTACCAGGCGGCAGAGATACACCACCGAAATTGGATCGGGGTAGAGCTTCACGATTCTGCGCATATCCGCAAACGGCTCGAAGAAGGCTACATGTTTTCTGCAAATCGAGAACCCAGTTTTGATATCGAGGGTTTGTTTACCCATGAAGATCAGCAAGATTCGATTCTACGGCGGGGCGAGAGAGAAGGTTTGTCGGCTCGGACTGGCACACATCTTTCTTGAGCTGCAAGAGATCCTGTTTTCCACTGAGATTCGCATTCTCGAAAAGAAACAGGCAAACGGTGCAGGCCGGGTTCGTGAGCTTATCGATGAAAGATTCAGCCAATATCGGGATTGGGTTCAGTCCAGAACCGGTGATATCGACTGGGTCAAGAGACTGAGATTCAATCAGACCATCGTATCCAGGCTCGGGGTCGAAATTCAGGTATCCGGCCGGAGCGACCTACTTGCAAGAGACATCGTTCATATTCGTAATAATCTTCAAGATAGCCACATTGATGCTGGTGTCATCGTCGTTCCAGCCGATGAGTTCGAGTATTTTCTGACAGACCGCGTTGCCAACTACTCTTATGCCGTTCGTTACGTTGAAAGGGAGCTGCGGGAGGCGCAATCCTACCCGATTATCCTGATCGCCGTAGAGCACGATGGCTTTTCTGATGAGGCGATCCCTAAGAAAGTCACAAACAAAAGAAAAAACTGACTGTGATGAAAAAGATATGCAGAGCTTTATTATTTCTCTGGCTCCCACGCTCCAGCGTCCTGAACCCTTGGCCACTGGAGCGACCACATCGGCATTTCTGCCTGCTGGAGCGTGGAAACAAGCCCCTCCGCTGTGCGGACCGCCTGCATGTCGCGGCTATTTCTACATAGGCGGGGAATGAACCAGTACCGACCCGATATCACGCCTCATCAGCCATAGGGGAGTAAAACAATGAAGGTCGATTTCAGCGAAATTCTGGATGCGTTCGATTTCGTCAGCTTTGCTGGGATGGGCGAGCTTCAGGCATTCCTGGATAAGGAAACCGGAAAAGTCTACTGTCATTCACAGTTCGATGAAGAATTCGACGAGCTTCCCGAAGATATCGATAGCGACAGGTATATCGAAATTCCCCATAAACGCGAGCTCGGTCTGGGGAACCGGCTTGTCTTTGATTTTGCGCATCGTTACCTCGAGCAGGATGAGGAGAGGATTCGGGATATATTCGGAAGAAAGGGGGCCTACTCGAGATTCAAGGCCCTGCTCGAAGACAGGGACAAGCTTGAGCAATGGTATGAATTCGAGGAAAAGGAAAAAGAGGAGGCATTAAGGGAATGGTGCGAAGACTGTTCGATCCAGGTCAATGGTTGACCTTTGGAGTCTGACGGAAAAGACAGTCCGCGTAGAATGCGGTTCGCTCCGCTTTCCCGCCCTACGTGGGCTCCAGCTTGTAGGATGGGCAAAGCAAGCGCCTGGCAGGCTGGTTTGGAGTTCCGGTCAGGCTACGGAGATTTCCGAACCACGGTGGCTTGCTTGGGTGCACGAAGCGCCGCGTGCCCATCAGTCCGTGCCGTGCCGTGCGCCCCATTCCTTCAGGAAAGAAACAATCGTTCCCATACTACAGGCCGGCCCGCAGGCTGGGGTTCGCAAGCTCATGCCTTTGTTCAATGGGACAGGATTCACAGGATTTCTCAGGATTCGCAGGATTTTTCTTCGTTCTAGGGGGCGTTCTCAATTCTCACACAAAGACACCAAGCCACAAAGGGATCGTGGGTCATGGGTAAGGTGCCCGTTG
>JAIZWN010000822.1 GCA_020443945.1 Candidatus Thiosymbion ectosymbiont of Robbea hypermnestra
TGATCTATAGGATGATAGGACAGGCAAAGCCTAGCGTGGTCTCGCGCCCCATCCTACAGATTTTAGGACTACCAAAATGCAATCATCTGTGAAAATCGGCGTAATCTAGCGCAAACGGTATGGTGAAATTGCCATACTTGAGCTACGCTCTCAGACATGGACGAATCGAGCTTCGAGTGGGATGAGGTGAAAAACCTCGAAAATCGGTGGAAACATGGTATCTCCTTCCACGAGGCACAACACGCCTTTCTCGATACGAAGCGCGTAATTGCGCTAGACCCGGGCCATAGCCAAAAAGAGCAAAGGTATTTCTGCTTCGGTGCGGATCGACATCGCAACGGAATCCTCACGGTCCGGTTTACCTACCGACAAGGACGTATCCGCATTTTCGGAGCCGGGTACTGGCGCAAAGGTAAGAAGATCTATGAACAGACCAATTCGATATAGCGACGAGCCCCTGGGCGACATCCGCATTGTTCCCGACTTCCTGCCGTCCCCGGAGGAATTGGCGCTACGTAGCGAGCAAACGAAGATCACCATCTCGTTGAGCACCGAAAGCGTTGCCTATTTCAAGGAGGCGGCGAAGAAGTGCCACATGCAATATCAGAAGATGATCAGGCAACTCCTCGACGAATATGTTGCCCATCAGAAAAGCGCCGACAAGCCGGGCAGACCAGGTTGAGGGTACACAAAAAGGCCGGAAGCCTTCGTATCACGCCGGAGCGTGTGGGCCAGTCGATAATCGGTAGCCAGTGGCTGGTGACCATTGACTACCGGAAGTTTGCAATATCGATTGAAGTGAGGTGCTGAGCCTCCGGCCCGGTCACGCCGGCCAACGTCGCGTCGAGCCGCTCCCAATCCGCTTCGGCTCCCGGCAAGCCGAACCGCAGGCTCGGGGGCTCGGCGAACAGCCGGGTCAGGATCCCCCGGCGCGCCAGGCGATCCTGCAGCCGGGCCGCGTCCGGCGTGCGGACCCACTGAAAAAGGCCGCAGCCGCCGTCGGGAGCTAGTCCATAGCGCGCCAGCAAGGCCCCCAGGCGTTCGCCCGCCGCCGCCAGGCGACGGCGATTGCCCTGCTGCCAATCCCGGTCCGCGAGGGCCCGCGTCGCCACCCAGCGGGCCGGCGCGCTGACCGCCCAGGGCCCGAGCAGATCATCGAGCTTCTCCAGCAAGCGCGGCGGCGCGAGCACGAAGCCCACGCGCGCACCGGCCAGCCCGAAGAATTTACCCAGGGAACGCAGAACGATGAGCCCGGACCGCGGGCAGAAAGGGGCCAGGCTGGCCTCCGGCGTCATGTCCATAAAGGCCTCGTCCACCACCAACCAGCCGCCGCGCGCGGCGAGTCGCGCCTGCCAGGCGAGCAGCCTGTCCAGCGGAAAGCGGGCCCCGGTCGGATTGTTCGGATGGATGAGCACGAGCACATCCGAGGCGGACACCGCCTCGTCGAGCCGTTCCGCGGTGACGGGCATGACCTGGTGCCCGGCCTGCCGCCAGGTCTGGGCATGCTCGAAGTAGCCCGGATCGAGCACGCCGACGCGCGAGCGGTCCCGCAGCCGCGGCAGGGCCTGGATCGCCGCCTGGGAACCGGCAACGGCCAGCAGCCCCTGGGCGCCATAGTAGCTCCGGGCCACGGCTTCGAGCCCGTCTTCCTCTTCCGGCAGACGCGCCCAGGCGACCCGTGGCGGCGCGGGAACCGGCCAACCGCGGGGATTGATGCCGGTGGACAGATCCAGCCAGTGTGCGATCGGGATCCCATAGCGCCCCGCGGCCTGGCGCAACCGGCCGCCGTGCTCAGGCATCCGTCCCTCGCGACGGCATCCGGGAATCCGATTCCCCGGATGGCATCTCCTGTTTTCGTGCTCTCGTCATCTGCTCATTGCCCCCCAGATGGGCGCACAGGAATTTTCCCATCGATTCGGAAACCTAAAGGCACAGCAATTATAAGATGTCAGGAACGGTGAGAGCAGAGCGAATCACCCATTGGACGCAAGGCTATCGAACGGAAAATGGTAGTGGTAAATTTTGGGTACTAGAAGACTTCCCATCCATCCTTGTCTTGCAACGAGTACCCGAGGGAGAGCGACCATGCCGGGCGACGTCCGGGCCGCACTGAAACGGCACTTCGGCTTCGAGGCATTTCGCCCTGGGCAGAAGGCCGTGGTCGAACACCTCATGGCCGGCCACTCCGCCGCGGCCGTATTTCCCACCGGCGGCGGCAAATCCCTGTGCTATCAGCTCCCGGCCCTGCTGCTACCGGGCCTCACCCTTGTCGTTTCACCCCTGATCGCCTTGATGAAGGATCAGATCGATGCCCTGACCCGTTGCGGGATCGCCGCCGCCCGCCTGGACTCCACCCTGGATGCCGCGGCCTACCAGGCGGTGATGGACCAGGTACGCGCCGGCACCTTGCGCTTGCTCTACGTGGCCCCGGAGCGGTTCAACAACGAGCGCTTTCGCGAGACCATCGCCCATGTGCGGATCTCCTTGTTCGCCGTGGACGAGGCCCACTGCATCTCCGAGTGGGGCCACAACTTCCGCCCCGATTATCTGAAGCTCGCGGGATTCGCGCGGGCCTGCGGCGCCGAACGGACCCTCGCCCTGACCGCCACCGCGACGGAACGCGTGCTTGCCGATATCTGTGACGGCCTGGCGATAGACGCCGAGCGGGCCGTGCGCACCGGCTTCTACCGGTCCAATCTCACCCTGACCACGACCCCCGTGTCCGCCGCGGAGCGGGACAGCGTGCTGCTGGACGCCCTGCGGGCCAACCCGCCGGGTCCCACCATCATCTATGTCACCCTGCAACGCACCGCCGAGGAGCTCGCGGAGCGCATCGCCGCGGCCGGTTTCGCGGCCCGCGCCTACCACGCGGGAATGCAGGACGATTCCCGAACCGAGATCCAGAACTGGTTCATGGCCGCGGACCAGGCCATCGTGGTCGCCACCATCGCCTTCGGCATGGGCATCGACAAGGCGAATATCCGCTTTGTGTATCACTACAACCTACCCAAAAGCCTGGAGCATTACGCCCAGGAAATCGGGCGTGCCGGCCGCGACGGCGCGCCGGCAATCTGCTACATGCTGGTGTGCCCGGACGACCTGAATGTGCTGGAAAATTTCGTCTACGGCGACACCCCGGACCTGACGGCCGTCGGGGGCCTGGTCAGCGATGTCTTCTCGCGCGGGAGCGAGTTCGAGGTCAGCCTGTACGACCTGGCGTTCGAGCACGATATCCGGCTGCTGGTACTGCGCACCCTGTTCACCTACCTGGAGCTCGAGGGGCTGCTCGCGGGGGATACCCCCCTCTACACCCAATACAAGTTCAAGCCCTTGTCGACCTCACGGGAGATCCTGGCCCGCTTCGAGGGACCGCGCCGCGACTTCCTCGCCGACCTGTTCCGCCAAGCCCGTAAGGCCCGCTCCTGGTTCCATATCGATCCCGCCGCTGCCGCGACGGCGCTGGGGACCGACCGGGAGCGGATCATCCGGGCCCTGGATTGGCTGGGGGAACAACAAATGCTACAGGTCGAGGCCACCGGGGTCCGTTACCGCTACCAACGGCTCCAATCCCCCGCGGACCTCGCCGCGCTGGCGGATAAACTGCACCAACACAGCCTGCAACGGGAGGCGGCGGAAATCGAACGACTCCGGCAGGTATTGGCGCTTGCGGGTAAAGACGGCTGCCAAACCGCCACCCTCGCCGCCCACTTCGGCGAGCATCTGGAGGAGCCCTGTGGTCACTGCAGCGGGTGCCTCGGGGGCGGATCCGAGCTTCCGGAACGCACCGTGCCGGGGATTCCGCCGGACCTCCCAAAGCAGGTGCGCCAGCTGGCCGCCACCACCGTCGGCGTGCTCGAGACACCCAGATCCCTGGCCCGCTTCCTGTGCGGTGTCTCCTCCCCTCGCCTCAGCCGGGCCAAGCTGGCTCGGCACCCACTCGCGGGCACCCTGGCCCGCGTACCCTTCCGCACGGTGCTGGACTGGGCAAACGCCGATCGGCCCTGCGAAGACAAATCACCCCCCGACTGAGGCAAACGCCTAGGGGGCGTTCTCGATTAACCGAATCCCTCGAAAATCAAATACAGCAAACCCATACACTTGTCGGTGGGTCACCGCCTTCAGTGTTCTCACACCAAGCCACCAAGCCACGAAGAATGCT